>JBIKIB010000060.1:0-13975 GCA_044361845.1 Chitinophagaceae bacterium
CAATGATCCGTTTATACTTATGTGTGGTGCGACATGGATCAGGGAACAACTCTGACGGCCTGTCGGGCCAGGAGCAACCACTCCCCGCCTTGTTCTTGCCATACCTGTAACACGAGCAGACTGACCTGCCCGGGCTTGCCGCTGTCGTTGGTCTTAGCATCCAGGCGGTGCCTCACTACGGCGGTATTGCCGCTGATGCGGATGGTCTGTTCCGAAAGCAGGATCTCGGTGAAATCGCTTTCACCACTGATGATACGCCTGATGAACTCATTTTTATCCTCGACAACCCCAGCAGAATGGCCATAGCTGAGGTCGTTGGAAGACAAGGCCGCAAGGGATCTTTCGCTGCCGTCTACCATGGCGACCCGCAGCTGCTCCACGCGTTTCGCCACCGCATCCTCCCGCTTTTGCTGGGCCTGCGCGAATGTGGCTACTGTAAGAAAAATGATGAACAGGATTTTCACACGCATGATCATTCCGTTTATAAATTCCGAAAAAAAAGACTGCCGGCATACCGGTGACGGGCATTTACCGGCAGTCTTTGAGTTTTTCCATCCTGCCCTGTCAGGGACGGATGATGGTGCCATCCCCTTTCCGTACCTGCCAATTAGACTTGGTGGTGATGGGATATTTGAGGGCTTCTTTTTCATTGACATCCACACCCAGCCCCGGCACTTCATTGACATACATGTATCCATTGTCCATTTTCGGACAACCGCTGAATATCGTCTTCAGCTTGTCGGAAAAATGTACGGCTTCCTGTATGCCAAAATTCCATACAGCCAGGTCGATATGCGCATGGGCTGCGTGCCCCACGGGAGATACATCACCCGGTCCATGGAATGCCGTGCGGATGTTAAAGTATTCACCGAGCCGGGAGATCTTCATCGCGGGAGTGATCCCACCTATCTGGGATACATGGACCCGGATGAAATCAAACCACTGGTTGACCATTGGCAACTTGAACTCATTGATATTGTTGAAGAGTTCACCCATGGCGATGGGCACCGATGTCGTTGCCCGCAGTTGCTTGAACCACTCCTGATTTTCCGGGGAGAAGGGATCTTCGATGAAATATGGCCGATATTGTTCCAATCCCTTGATCATGTTGATGGCATCCATCGGCTGGATGCGTTCATGGATATCATGCAGAAGTTCCACATCTTCGCCGCATCTCTTTCTGACCGTATCGAACATCTTCGGTACCGATTTGAGGTACACCCTTTCGTTCATGTAGTTGTCATTCTCATATCCATATCCTGCTTTCTTGAAATCAGGCTGCTGCACAAGACCCGTCCCGCCGTATCCGCCCTGCTGGATCCGTACATGCCGGAATCCCTGGTCCATGTATTTCTGGCAGCTATCCGAAACAGCTTCCGGGGTAGTGCCACTGGCGTGTTCATAACATTCGACTGCAAACCTGCTCTTACCCCCGAGGAGTTGGTAAACCGGCATATTCGCACGTTTCCCTTTGATATCCCATAACGCTTCGTCCAGCCCACTGATCACATTATTCAACACCGGCCCATTGCGCCAATAGGAACTCACATAAAAAGAGTTCCACATATCCTCGATATTATCCACGTCCTTACCCACAGCGAACTCGTTCAGGTAGCTGTTGATGGCAGTGACCACCACGGCAGCTCTTTGGGTGAAGGTGGCACAGCCAAGCCCATAGAGGCCCGGTTCTGTAGTCTCCACCTTGACGACGATCAGATTGATACCCTCCGGGCAGGTGGCGATGGCTTTTACATTTCGGATCTTCACCGGTGCCAACCCCCTCGCATAATTTGGTTTCTCCCTTTCTTCAGCCCTGAGTGTATTGCCACCAAAAAGACCGAATAGGCCCGCAGCGGATCCCATGGCCATCATTTTCATCGCTTCCCGACGATGACGAACCGGATTGTCGATTGCTTTTTCCATGTTTGACTTTTTTGTCTGTTAGGATTGTTATTGAATTTCTTCCAGAGACACTTTCTCCTTTTCTTTTGTAAGCAAATGGATGATCAGCAGTGCTACCAAATAGGTACATCCGCAGATCGTGAAGATCAGATTATATCCCGCCTGGAGATGCCCGGCAGACTTGTAACTATCGAGTATGTAACCAATGAAAAGTGGGAACAGGATACCACCTACGGCACCTGCCATGCCACCGATGCCCACGACAGAACTCACCACCTGCTTGGGGAACATATCTGAAGCCATGGTGAAAACATTCGCCGCCCAGGCCTGGTGTGCGGCGACCGCAAGGCTGAGCAGTCCCACCGCCATCCACGGACCTTTTGCGAACTGTGCCAGGATGATCGACAATTCCAGCAACGCAAATATCAAAAGCGAAAATTTCCTTGCCGGAAGGGTCTTCCAACCGCTTCTTACCAGGCGGGACGATAGGTATCCCCCAAATATGCTGCCGACCGTGGTGGCCAGATATATCGTCATCAGCTCAAGGCTGGGCTTCTTTAGATCCAGCTGAAAAGTGGATGAAAAATAAGATGGCAACCAGAAAAGAAAGAACCAATAGATGGGATCAATCAGACCTTTTCCCGTGATATAGGCCCATGTATGCCGAAGCCTGAACAACTTCGACCACCTGACAGGCTTGCCAACCTGATCTTGATGGATCTGTTCGTCATCATCCTCCCTGATGAGATCAAGCTCTTGCTTCGATAGTCTTTTCTGTTTCTCCGGAACATCATAAAAAATCCACCAGAAGATCAACCATACAAAACCAAGGGCTCCTGTTATCCAAAAAACCTCTTTCCATCCGGCGTACTGGAGGATGAATGGCACTATGAGCAGGGACAGCACCACCCCGATGCTGGTGCCGGCGTTGAAAATGCCGGTAGCAAGTGCCCTTTCCCTCCTGGGGAACCATTCCGCCACGGTCTTCATCGCAGCCGGAAAATTCCCCGCCTCCCCCAGCCCAAGACCCAAACGGGCGATACCGAATCCAAACGCACTTCTTGCCAGCGCATGCAGCATGCCCGCGATGCTCCAAACAGAGATCGTGATGGCATAACCCAGCTTTGAACCGATCTTATCAATGACCCGGCCACTTACCAAGAGCCCCACGGCATATGCCGCCGTGAATGCCATGACGATCCTGGCGAAATCAGTCTCCGTCCAGCTGAATTCTTTCTCCAGAATGGGCTTTAAGAGTCCGATGAGTTGCCGATCGAGATAATTGATCGTCGTGGCAAGAAATAACAATAAGACGACGATCCAACGATAGTTATGCTTGATCATGGGCTTCCTCCAGGTTTTCAAGGAATGATTTGAAATGCTTTTCCAGCCCGGGCCAGTCCCTTTGCGTTATCAACTCCTCCGGAAATAACGGGGATCCGATGCCGAATGCGTCGGCACCTGCCTGCTTGTAGGCAGCGATATCCTTGCCTCCAATACCTCCAGTGGGCATGAGTTTGATATGCGGAAAAGGGGCTTTCACCGCCTTGATGTAAGCTGGGCCCAGCACCGCGGAAGGAAATACTTTCACCATCGATGCGCCCATCGACCAGGCCTGGAATATTTCAGAAGGCGTGAAGGCTCCGGGAAAAACGGGTACGCCCATGCGCACACATGCTTCAATGACATCCTTCACGATCACGGGGGTGACGATGTATCCCGCACCGGCCTCCAAAGCCACCGTAAGATCGTGCATCGTACATACCGTCCCCGCTCCGATGTTCAGATCCTTTCCAAAATGCTCCCTGCCCCATGTGATCATGTTCGCAGCACCGGGAGTGTTCATGGTGACCTCGATGCTGGAAAATCCTGAACGCACATAGCGTTTCAGAATTTCTGGCCAGACATCCTCCCCCACATGCCGGATGATACCGACAACCGGGAGACCCTCAAAAAGCTGCCAGTCAAATGCGGATCTCATCATGTCAACCTCCTGTTGTTTTAGACCATAAAAGAAACTGGCCGGCAATGGTAGCCTTTTCAGTCATATCACTGGAAAGAATCGTGGTGCGATGAATAAGGCCGAGTTCCTCCAATCCATGGGTATAGTAATCATGAAGGTTGCTGCTGGAACAAAGAATGATCGGAAGCGTAACGTCATCCTGAAGGCATTGCAGTTCGGATCCGATCAACAGTCCACTTAGATAGAAGGCATTTTGATGCTTATCCAGGATATCAAAAAGATGATTGGTCCGGACAGAGAAAAGCGCATTCAGAAAACTACTGTTCAGCGAAGCCCGTATCCCATTGCGGAAAGCACGTATATCCGCATCACCCTTCATAGCCAGGGATACCGCATCCACGGAATCCCGCAATATGCTATGATGCCCAAGCATACTATATATTTCGCCGGTCATGAAGGTCTGGAATGAGGTCATCTCCCTGCCATTGATGAAAATATGCTTGCAATGTGTCCCGGGGAAAAGTATGACGGAATTTTCAGGACAGCTTCCCTGCTTTTCAAGCAGATAGATCAATCCAAGCACCTGCGTTTCTTCACCGCGCATGACATCATTCGTGCTTCTGACCCCGGACACCAGCACGATATCGTGCGGAAGATCCTCATCCTGCTCGATGTACTTTGTCACTGCTCCGCTGCCATCCATTGCAAAAGGAAGCTCAGCATATGGTATCACTTGCATCCCGATGGAGGAGGATGCCATACCGGATATCACCACCGCGACTTCCCTGAGATCCATCGATAATCTCCCGGAAAGTACCATTGTCTGCCGGCTGAGTGCTCTTCTAAAAAACTGTTCCTGAGAGAGCAGATCATTACTGCTTTGCGACTCCCACAACTTATAGGTATTGGCAATGCCTTCGCGGGTATGCACCTGACCCACCACACGTTGCTCAACCATATCAAACAACCATAAACGAAAGGATGAAGTACCCCAATCACACCCGAGCAAATATTTCTTTTTCATCAACGATGTTTATACCCCTTTTTCTGAAATACTCTACATGATCTCCGGCAGGTGGCTTTTCACAGAGTATGCGTCTACGCACTGTTGAAAAACCCCCTGCAGGAGATATAGTATGAAAGATCATTTGCTGTCCCACCAGATCTTCGAATTCAGATCATTGGGCCCTTGGTTCTTGATGGCTTCATTGAGATTGCCCTGATTGGTGATGATCTCACTGTCAGGATAAGGGAGCCGGTTGATGAAATTCCCCTTGATCTCCGATCCCGGATAAGGATTCTTCACCAGCCTGGGAAAACCGCTGCGTCTGAAATTAGCAAAGGTCTCTGAACCATTTATGAAGGAAGCCACCCAATACTGGTTATTGATCTGCTCGAGTTCCTTTCCAACCTGCAGCGTGTTGGCATCCAGATAGGTCTGTATTTTATCTGCAGCGATGGCGGCCTTGAGGTCATATTCCGCCATCTGCAACATATGTGCCCGGATGCCGGCCTTGTAGGTGGCATCTGCATCTCCCGTCACCCAACCCCTGATGATGGCTTCTGCCAGGAGGAGCTGTGTCTGTGCATAGGTGACATGATATTCTGGGGCGTCGGTCTTCAGGATGGTGGTTAGATTCACCTGAGAATAATCATAGAGGCTGGCCACACCAAAGGTCGCGAAGGTATTCTTGATCGACACGTCATCATACCCCATCGGCATGCCGATCTGCACGGCAGGATCAGCGCTTGTCCGCGGGGCGGATTGTTCCGCTCCGGATTTTGCACCCACATGCCGAACGGAAATTGACTGCAGGCGGGGATCGTTGTTCGTCTTCAGAAAATCCACAAAGGGTTTGGTGAGGTAGAAATTCGCCTTTTCCCTGGCGGTGAGGTGTACGGCGATCCAGTTCTGGTAGAGTGACGTGTGGCGCATGACTGAATTATCCGCATTTGACTGCATCAATCCGCCAGCCACTGCCTTTTTCACATAGGTCTGCGCAAGCGCAGGATCGATCCGGCACAGGCGCATACCCGCCCGGAGCATGAGTGAATATCCAAGCCTTTTCCATCTGGAGATATTCCCGCCATAGAGAATATCCGCAACGGAAGTCGTCTTGGCGGCATCAAGCGCGGCGCTAGCCTCATCCAATTCCTTTAGGATGTCCTTGTAGATGAGCTCCTGCTTGTCATACTTCGGCTGGGAGATGCCGGTCAGGAATCCCTTGGACGCCTCCACATAAGGCACATCCCCGTAAGTGTCCGTCACGATCATGAATGCATAACATTTCCAGATCCTCGCCTGGTTATACAGGTTTGTGCGGAGAGGGTCGGCCTTTGTCTTTTCAATCACATCGACGACCTGCTTGAGGACACTCTGATAGAAATTAACCCAGATGGGGGATGCATTAGATGGATTGAAGATGTTATAGTTGGCGCCGGACAGCGAACTGCCAAATGGCGTGATGATCTGTTGCACGATGCCGAAATCATAGCATAACAACTGCAACGTGGCGAAATTATCCCGGTAAGTGGCGTCTATGATGCCTTTATTCATGACGAACTGGGGGTCAAGGGAGACCGGATCCACACTGTTCGTATTCAGCTCATCGAAACCCTTTTCACACCCGGTAAAGAGCGTGCTGCAAAGGATGAGGCCGGAGAGGAATATCTTTATCCGTTTCATGTCTGTGATGTTTAGAATTTGATGTTGAGGTTGAAGCCAATGCTCCGGGTCGGGGGCAGTGCAGTCCAGAAATCAAGGCCGGTCTCGTTGTCAGAGATATTCGAAATATTCTCAGGATCCATGTTCTCCGTCCATTTTTTTAATACCAGCACATTGTTGGCAACTGCATTGACGCGGAGGCCCTTGATGAATTTCACCTTGCCCATATGCCTTGTGAAATCATATCCCAATGAAACCTGCCTGAGTTTCCAGAAACCGGCATTGAATACAAAATCCTCATTGACACCCAACACGTTCGGTGTCTCGTAGAATGGCTGTATATCAGATCTGGTAGTATTCACAGCGCCATCCTGATTCACGCCTTTCCCGATCACATATCCTTGCTCGCGCCCCTCAAGCGTCCTTTTATGCAGTCCGTGACGTAGCGCATTCATGTTCGAACCGGCGATCATCTTGGCACCGAGTCTGAAATCGATCAGGGTGCTGAGCTGAACACCATAGATGGTGAAAGTGTTGGTGATGCCTCCGAAATATTTAGGGAGGATATTGCCGACATAAGCGGGGGTGTTATCACGCAACGGCCGGCCGCTTGCTTTGTCGAATACCTGGTTGCCCGCCTTGTCGCGCAGATAAAGGAAGGTATAGAGGGCACCTATCGGACGGCCCACCACTTGCCTGACCACCCGGCCGCCGCCGCCGCCGACCGAGATGACGGTATCGTTTGCCCCGGAGCCGAGTTTCAATACACGGGAATCATTATACGCTCCATTCAGGTTCACATCCCACCTGAAGTTACGGGTCCTTACGGCAGACAACGTCAACTGCATCTCCAGCCCGTTGTTCATGCTTTCCCCGATATTTATGAGTTTATTGGTGAATCCCGAGGCATCTGAAATCTGTGCTGCCAGGATCTGATCACGGGTGATCTTATAGAAATACGAGAGATCGAAACCCACACGATTCTTGAACATCTTCAACTCAACGCCCACTTCAGACTCCGATACCCTCAGCGGTCTCAAGGCGGGGTTCGGTACCAGGGTGGTATTGATCCCCCCGACCGGAATGGTGGCCCCTGAAGGGTTTGGAAACAGATTATTGTTCACGCCGTAATAAAGTGCATTCGAATACGGTGCGACATTATCATCCCCCACTTCCGCGTAGGCAGCACGGAACTTACCGTAATTCAGCCAGGATGGAAGTTTAAGGGCTTCCGAGAAGATGAAGCTGCCGGTAACAGATGGGTATAAGATGCTTCTGGCGGAAGGGGCAAGCGTAGAAAACCAGTCATTCCTCGCGGTGACATTGAGGTATAAGAAATTACGATACGAGAATTCTGCCGCACCATAGACGGAATTCACAGCACGCTCGGCCTTGCTGTAAAGTGGGTCCTTTGCGCGACCATTCATGATCGTATACAGTCCCGGTTGCACGAAATCCGTCACGGTCACACTGTTATATTCTGTGCTGCGATACATCTGGTTTCCACCGAGCGTGAGGTCCACTCCGAAATCCCGGATCTTGTGTGTGGCACCCAGCAGGAAATCATAGTTAAGCTCCCTGAACCTCCGGATATCCTGTGTGTAAGAACCGTTGATGAACCCTGTCGGGGCTGCCGGGATCGGCGCATAGCCATTGGGGATGTTATAGTCCTGATAACGGGTGTAGTAATCCTGCGCGACCCTTGCCTGAGCATACAGCCATTTCGTCATCTGATAGCGGATGGCCACATTCCCGAGAAGCCTGTCGCGCTTCACATTCTCGAAACGTTTGTTCAGGGAATAATAGGGGTTGTTCCGCACCAGGAACCTTGACATGACGAACTCATTGCCATTGGGCATCAGCTGGTTCTGTTCCATGGCTTCGAAAGGCATGGAATTGGCGAGCGTGTACAGCACCGTGGGAATGGCCATGTCCTGTGTATTCACCTGTGGTGGATTGCGGTTGTATTCATTCGAATAGTTGACATTCCCCGATATGGTCAGCCCCTTGGTGATGTTTTGACTAAAACCCAAATTCAAGGATTTCCGGTTGAACTTATTATTGGGCAGGATCCCCCTGTTGTCAGCATTTGAAAGCGAAAGCCGGAAAGATCCTGTTTCACCGCCACTCGACAATGTAAGCGTATTGGTCAGATCCATTCCCGTCTGATAGAACTGCTTGTACCGGTTCCGCACAGGGGCATAGGGCCACTCCTCACCGTCGAAAAGGATTTGCGTCATGCCCGGCTTGAATTTTTCACCAAAACTCCAGACAGCCGACTGGGGGAAAGCCGTGGTTGGCCGTACACCCCGCTCGCCCTGGCCATATTCATATTGGAAATCGGTGAAGTCAAGGGGCGTATCAGAAGTAAAATTCACATTATACTCGATCCCGATCCCCTTTCCTGAGCCTTTCTTGGTGGTGATCATCACCACCCCATCCTTCGCCCTTGAACCATACAACGCAGATGCAGTGGCACCCTTGAGTACCGTGATCGTTTCGATATCATCCGGATTGATGGATGAAAATCCATCCCCGCCATCGGAACTATTCACTTGTCCCGGCCGGGCACCAATACCGCCCCCAATGCCGTAAGTGGTATTGTCCATCGGAACGCCATTGACCACGATCAGCGGCTGGTTGACACTATTGAAAGATGACTGCCCACGGATGCGGATCTTGGCAGAGCCTGCCGGACCGGTGCCCATCGTGGAGATGTTCACGCCGGAAAGCTTGCCCTGCAGGGTGCTCATGGGATTTGCCGTGCGGTTGGTGGATACCTCGTCCCCATTCACAGTGGCCGTTGCAAACCCGAGCCGCTTCGACTCTTTTCGGATACCCAATGCCGTTACCACCACATCACTCATCGTTTTGGGGTCATTTTTCATGGATATATTCATGAATCCTCCATTGCTGACCTTCATTTGCTGGTCGATATACCCCACAAATGAAAATACAAGCGTCGCATTGGCGGGCACTTTGATCGTGAAATTCCCATTGGCATCGGTCACCGTACCCTGGTTGCTTTCCGGAACCCTGACATTCACCCCGGAAAGAGGGGTGTTATCAGTGCCGGCAACCTTCCCGGTAACAGTTACGGTCTGCGCCAGGACGTGGAACTGGCAGACCAGCATGAAGAAAGACAGAATAAACAGACTCTTTTTCATTTCAAATGGCTTTACTGGTGAAGAAAGTGGGGTTTAAAATCTGTGTTTTACCAATTATGGATGGAACCGTCAGGACTCTTGAGATAGGGATGAGGATACTTGGTGTTGGAGCTGACCTCAAATAAAAAAGTGGCTTTCTGCGGATTGAACTTCACCCCCAGACCCGGAGCCGGATTGAGGTAAAGTTTTCCCTTGTTGAATAGGATATAGTCGTCATTGAAGTACGGCGGACGCTCCACTTCACCGCCGGCGATCTCCATAAGGCATCTTACCGGACTGCTGGAGCCGAGTACATGCACCAGGCTTGCGGTTGAAAGTGGACCCGTAAAATGGGGTATCATCCCCACATAATGCGTTTCGCACATGGAAGCGATCTTTTTCAGCTCCGAAAGGCCTCCGGTATTGGGCAACGTAACCCTTGAGTAATCGATCAAACGGTTCTCGATCATCTCATTGATATCCCAGCGGTCGCCGAACTGCTCCCCCACCGCAATGGGCACCGTGGTGAGGCTGCGAATGGTTTTATAGACGCCGGGATTCTCCGAACGGATGATGTCTTCCACGAAATAAGGTTGTAGACTCTCCAATGCCTTGCAGATCTTCAGTCCGTCCTGCGTATCAAAACGCGTGTGCAGATCCACCGCCCAGCGACCTTCCCCGCCTACCGCCTGGTCGAGCCGCCTGCAATGATCGATGGTCTTTTGCGCATGCTCATAGAATTCAAAGGATTCCTCTCCGTTGCCACCGGTAGGGCCCGTCCGGTAAGACCTGAAGCCGGCGGCGATACAATCCTTCGCCCGGTCATACTCTGTCGCCCCTTTTGAATTCTTGAATCCGGTAGCGTAGCAATCGATGTATTCCCGGGTGGCCCCTCCCATCAGTTCATAAACAGGTACCCCCAGGGCTTTACCCTTTATATCCCACAGTGCCATTTCAATCGCACCCAGCCCATGCAACTTTTCCCGTCCGGGCGGATAGAACATTCCCCTGTAGAGATACTGCCATAGATGCTCTATGCGAAAAGGATCGGCACCGATAAGCATCTGGGCACACTGCTCCACCATATCCCGGGTGCCACCCTCCCCAATGCCGATGATCCCGCCATCCGTCTCCACTTCCACAATGCCCCTTGCCTGATTGAAAAGAGGTTTGGTATATCCCGGGGCGGCATAATACCTGACCTTCTTGATCTTCAGGTTCGAACTGGCCGCCTGCGTGTAGCCGCCAGGAGCGGCCTTCAAACCGGTCATACCCCCCAGCAGGGCCCCGGATCCCATAAGAGCCGATTGGAAAAACCTTCTTCGCTGCATGCTGATTATTTTAAGTTAATCGATTAAGTTTTAAGAGAAAAAGAATGAAAAATAAGGGAAAATTGACATTTACAGGATAAACTGGATCGAATGGAATGGGGAAAATTATAAAACATTATTAATCGATTAAGTATAACATTCTGTTAAATGTATAAAGCTTTTTCATATGTTCAAAAAAATATCTGACATTTTTTAAAAAAATCAGGACGAACATAAGAGACAATCTCTCCAATAGAGATTAATCGATTAAGCTATGAACTGATCGGGGTTTCTAAGGCTGAAAGTCGTCACTGCACCTGTTGCTTGTTCCGGGAAGAAGCACGTTTTATCAACGTGGCCTGCATCAGGATCTGCTGATTGGGAGTATCCGGCTTCTCGATCTTGTGGATCAGGATCTCCACCGCTTTCTTTCCCAACTCATCCATCTGCTGCATAATGAAGGTGATCGGACACTGGTACAGGTCGAAAAGCTCCGCCTGACCGAAACTCACGATGCCCAGGTCTTCCGGTACCTTGAGGCCCAACTCGTTGATATATTTGAGACCATTGACGGCAAGGCTGTACGTGCAAAAAATGATGGCATCCACAGGACTCCCGGATGATAGCATGTCATCGATCGCAGCCCTTGTCTTCTGTCCTACTTCCTGGATGCGCACCTTCTGACGCCAGTTCGGCTGAAGCGTTACACCATGGACACTTAAGGCATCCTCATAGCCACGTATCCGCTCCTTCATATGATGCAAGGCTGACTCATACCCGATCAGTCCGATATGCTTATACCCCATCTCCAGCAAATGTGTACAAGAGTCAAAAGATGCCTGATAGTTGTTCGTGGATACGTAATCGGTCTGTATCTCTGGGAAAAAACGGTCCAGCAGTACAAAAGGGACGTTATCTTCCAGCAAATGCCGGATCTTGGGCTGTGAATGCTCCGTACTGACAATAATAAAGCCATCAACGGATCGATTCAAAAGCACATCAATAAGGGCTGATGACTTCTCCGGATCCTCATCCGAACTCCCATAGATGACCGTATATCCGGATTTTTTCGCCTCATTCTCCACGACCCGGGCAATATTGGCGAAAAATGGATTCGAGATGTCGGCAATGACAAGCCCCAGCGTATGACTCTTCCCGCTCCTCAGGCTGCGCGCCATGTAATGTGGCTTAAAATTGAGTTCCTCCGCGATGGCATTGATCCTGGCCGCCATCTCCTTCCCGACCTTCCCCTCCTTATCCTTACCATTCATGACATAAGACACCAGAGCGGTCGACACCCCCGCGCGTTGTGCGATATCCTTCAAGGTCACTTTCTTCTTCTGCCCCTTTTGCATGATCCGGTAAAAATAAAACTCTATTGCAAGAATCTCTATGCAGACGGTATAAAAGGGCCTTTTTCAGCCCTCTTATACTGCCGGCACAGGTTCCACGAATAAAAAGATGATATATTGCTACAGAAAGTCCTTCCACTACCAATCCACGACGGCACCGTCCAGCGCGTTGTAGGTCTCCGGGTTCCGCCAGTTGTGGCCGATCTTATCCTTCAACGCATCCTCGTCGAGCTCGACGCCCAGGCCGGGCTTCTCCGGCAGCAGGACAGTCCCGTCCTTCTGCAGCACGAAAGGATTCTTGAGGTAACCCTCGCCGAGCGACACCTGCTCCTGGATCAGGAAGTTGGGGATGCAGCCCGCCAGCTGCAGGCCGGCAGCCAGTGAGATGGGCCCCATCGGGTTGTGGGGGGCTATCGGCACATAGTACGCCTCGGCCATCCCCGCGATCAGCCGGCCCTCCGTGATGCCGCCCGCATGGCAGAGGTCGGGCTGCAGGATGCTTGCGGCCTTCTTCTCCAACAACTCTCGGAAGCCCCACTTGGTGAAGATCCGCTCCCCCGCGGCGATGGGGATATGCGTGCCATGCGCGATGTCGGCCAACACATCCACGTTCTGCACCTGACAGGGCTCCTCTATGAACATCGGGGTGTACTGCTCGATCTCCTTGATAAAAACCTTGGCCGTCTGGGGCGCAATCTTGCCGTGCAGGTCGATCGCGATGTCCATGTCCTTGCCCACCGCCTCCCGCAGGGCCCCAAAGGCATTGGCCGCCGTCTCGATGAACTTGGGGTTCTCGACGATGTTGGATGTCGTCAGGGTGCCCCCCTTACCTATGAAATCCTTACTCATGTAGTTGTACAGCGTACTGTCCGTGATGTTTGACGGGTCCTTCTGGTATAGGCCCGTCTTGATCGCCGTATACCCCTCGGCCTTCCGCATGCGGATGTCCTCGGGCGTGATCGCACGGCCGTAGATGCGCACGCGGGTGCGGGTAGGCCCACCCAGCAACTCATAGATCGGCACGCCGAGAAGCTTTCCCTTGATGTCCCACAACGCCTGGTCCACACCGCTCAACGCACTGGTCAGGATCGGACCACCCCGATAAAACGCATGCCGGTAGATGGCCTGCCAGTGATGTACGACCTGCCGGGGATCTTTGCCGATCAAATAGGGCTCGATCTCCTGGATGGCTGTCTGAATCGTAAGCGCCCTGCCTTCCAAAAGCGGCTCCCCCAAACCGACTACCCCTGCGTCAGTATGGATCTTGAGGAAAATCCACCGGGGCTTCACTAAAAACGTCTCCAAACGGGTGATACGAACCTTCTCTTTACCGGGAATAGCCCTGGGTTTCTCCACGGCATATGAACTATCCGGTAATAAAAATCCGGCACCCATTGCACCTAATACATTTTGAATCAAAGACCTACGTGATTGTTTTGATTTTGCAAGCCAGGTATCCATATTGCTTTCTTTTGAGTTAAAAAAAATACTTAATCGATTAAGTTTATAACTAAAAGTAATCATTCCTGATTTTTTACCAAAAAAAATATCGCCCCCGCTACAACCTTTCCTAAAGCATCCCAACTCGTCTTTTCCCCCATAAACCACCTCACGCCATCAGGATGTCCAACACTCAC
>JBIKIB010000344.1:0-4274 GCA_044361845.1 Chitinophagaceae bacterium
TATAGTGAATTTTCTCACGTACCGCATGCTCCGGTCATTTTTTAACCGAAACACTAAATTAAAAAAAATAATGCGAAAAAAATCTTCATATTTACTTTAGTACCACTTTTTGAATTCAACTCCATTAAGACATTATCCCGCAGCACATGCACCTGGTTTCATGCACCCCAACCCTCCCTATCTAAACTCCGATACTGTATCGCTTCCGCAATATGCTCCGGTGAAATTTCATCAGCCCCCGCCAGGTCAGCGATGGTACGACCCACTTTCAATATCCTGTCATAAGCCCTTGCTGAAAGATTCAATTTTTCCATAGCCACCTTGAGTAATTTACGGCAGACCGGGTCGAGCTGACAAACCTGCTGCAACAACCTGCTGCCCATCTGTGCGTTGGCATAAAGTCCACCCTCGTCGGAAAACCGTGTGGCCTGCAACGCACGGGCCCCGATCACCCGCTCCCTGATCACAGAGGATGACTCGCCTCCATGATTGCCTGAAAGTTCAGAAAAGGCAACCGGGGTGACTTCAACGTGGAGGTCGATCCTGTCGAGTAAAGGACCGGAGACCTTATTGAGGTATTTTTGGACGGCACCAGCCGGACAGGTACATTCCCTTTCGGGATGGTTATAATACCCGCATGGACAGGGATTCATTGATGCGACCAACATGAAGGACGCCGGAAAATCAACAGCCACTTTCGCTCGACTGATCGTCACTTTACGCTCTTCCATCGGCTGTCGCATGACCTCCAGGACACTGCGCTTGAATTCGGGTAACTCATCGAGGAAAAGTACACCGTTATGGGAAAGAGAGATCTCGCCAGGCTGCGGGATGCCACCCCCACCTACAAGCGCCACATCACTGATCGTATGGTGTGGTGACCGGAAGGGCCTTCTTGAAATGATGGTAGCATGATCTGGCATCTTCCCGGCCACACTGTGGATCTTTGTCGTTTCAAGCGCCTCCTGAAGGGTCAATGGTGGCAGTATCGTGGGTAGCCTCTTGGCAAGCATGGTCTTTCCGGCACCAGGCGGACCAATCAGAATCACATTATGCCCGCCTGCCGCCGCGATCTCCAATGCACGCTTGATGTGCTCCTGCCCCTTCACCTCTGAAAAATCCGTATCGAAACTATTTTGCGCATCCTGGAATTCTTCCCGAATATCAACGGTGACCGGATGCAATGATCGCTCCCCCCCTTCAAAGAAATCAATGACCTCCCGGATATGGCTCACCCCATAGACCTTGAGGTTACTGACCATCCCTGCCTCCTTCGCATTCATGAGGGGTACGATCAAACCCTGAAATTTGTCACGACGCGCCTGAATAGCAATGGGCAGGGCCCCTTTGATGGGTCGAACCTCGCCTTCAAGGCTCAATTCGCCCATCAAAAGATAGTCCTGCAGCCGCTCCCAGTTCCGCATCTGCTCAGAAGCACCCAACACCCCCATGGCTATCGGCAGATCGAATGCCGTCCCACTCTTCCTCACATCCGCTGGCGCCAGGTTGACCACGATCTTCGTACGGGGCATCTCAAAGTCGTTGGACTTGATAGCACTCTCTATCCGGTGCATACTCTCTTTCACTGCACTATCAGGAAGCCCAACGATGAAATATTCCTTACCCTTCGCATCCCAATTCACCTCAACGGTGATCGTCATCGCCTCTACACCATACACCGTACTGCCGAAAGTCTTTACGAACATGACATGAAAGTACACCTCTGAACAAGGGATCCCATGCCAGCTTCACACCGGATGAAACGTATTAAAACAAAAGAAAATGGAGAAAAACAACCATGGAATGGTCGTCAGGATCGAATGTGGAGCTTCAGGTCGCTATTTACAAAAATATTTGAAGATGTTTTTCCCCTTGGGAAATGGAAGGCTCCCAGGCTCGTCGCCACTCACGAGCCATTCAATAAGATACCCATCGGAGGAAAATACATAGTTCCCGAAATTCGTCGTAAGGGTCTCGTCAACCATACCCAGATTATTATACGTGGTCAGCCTGATCTGTTTGATCAGGTTACGGGATTTCTTACCCATATCAACTGTCATGATCAGCAACGATGCTTCTGCTGCATCCGGAAAAATCGGGAGGAAATTCTTGGCCACAACATTGGCATCATACTCAAGTGCTGCTGTGAATACTTTCTGCGTCAAACCCGGTATCACAACAGAACCATCCACTGCCACCATATTCTGTCCCGCCCAGGTGTAAGTGAACTGGATGAGTGGGATCGGCAATGGGATCGTCGATGAAAAGAGATCCTTCTTCACCAGATAGCCGGATGCATCATACGTGTATTTGTATCGGATGGTCTCCGGAGCATTGTTCACATCCTGTATAAGTGAATATTCCTTCACCCTTTTCGCCGCATCCAACAGAAAATACTCGTCGGCTGATACCCTCAGCGTATCCCCGGAATATTGCAACGTTTGATCGAATTGCGAAGTGTTATTGATGCTGTCATAGATCTCTATGGATGATGCCCTGCCAGCCGCATCGAAACGAGTGAGGATTGAAAGTATCGCACTCCCCGTGGCAGAATCGGCCGCGATGATCTGCTTCGGTTTGCAATCAGCACCAAGCGCCGTCCCCTTGTTCCCTCCTTCAATGCTCGTTTCCTTGCTACAAGCAAAAAAGAAGAAAGCAGCACAAATAATGATCACGAACTTTTTCATGCGGATGTTTTCTTTTAATGCGTGCACTCAAGACACCGACACCTCTTCACCAATGCTTGTCTTCGTCTCCCCCTTTGGATGGGAATCCTTCTCAGCAGGATTAAAAAAGCGATTTTGAAAAACCAGGATCGAGATCACGCCGGTCGAGATGGCCGTGTCGGCAATGTTGAACACAGGCCTGAAGAACTCAAAAGCCTCACCTCCCCAGATAGGGAACCATTCAGGATACCTTGCATCCGTGATGATCGGAAAATAGAGCATATCCACCACCTTGCCATGAAGAAAACCGGCATACCCCCCGCTGAAATTTTCCTGAATATAAGATTTTGCTATATTCTGTACATAAGGGTCGCTGCTCTCGAAGATCCGCCCATAAAAAATACTGTCGATCAGATTCCCGATCGCCCCGGCATAGATAAGCGTGGCACAGAAGATGAAACCAATGTGATACTGCTTCCTGGTGACCATTGCCAGATAATATGTTCCGAAAGCAACCGCAACAAGCCTGAATAAGGTCAGAGCGATCTTACCCCATTCCCCCCCAAGCTTCCATCCATAGGCCATGCCCTCGTTCTCGATGAAATGCATCCTGAACCAGGGGATCGATGTAAATACAGGATGCTCCTGACCCAGGTAATAATGGGTCTTGATGTAAACCTTCAGGGCCTGATCCGCCAAAAGGATCAGGAAAGTCAGTATGAATACATGTTTCAGCTTCAATGCATCGATTATTTGTAAAACACAAATATAGTCAACAATGCACAAGTATTGTCCATCCTCCCCTGCATCCATCACCCTTATCCCTACTCTTCGATGTACACCCGCTGTACCCGTTGGGAAATACCGGTCATGATCTCATAGGGGATCGTCCCGGCCCAACGGGCCAGGACTGATACAGAGATTTCCTTGCCGAAAACCACAGCAATGTCCCCTTCACGGATATCGTCCCGGCCGGTGATGTCGACCATGGTCATGTCCATGCAAACATGTCCTACTATAGGAAAAAGCCCTTCTTTTATCCACACCTTTCCGACTCCATTTCCCAGGCTCCGCGGATACCCGTCGGCATAGCCAATGCGGATGGTAGCGATCAGGGAATCCCGGCAGAGCTTTCCCTTTCTTCCATACCCTACCGTCTGGCCGGCGGGAACCACCTTCACCTGCGCCACTGTCGTGCGGAGTGTTGATGCCTCCTGCAATACCAAAAGGGGATCTGCGGCAGGATCCACCCCGTAAAGCCCAATGCCCAGACGGACCATATCGAACCGTAGCGCGGGATGCCGTCCAATAGCAGCGGTATTTGCCAGATGCCGTATGAATCCATGGCCAAGCGCTGCCTGAAGCTGTATGCAGGCCTGTTCGAAATTGCCAGCCTGCTCCATCGTGAATGCATCTTCCGTGATATCCTCACTAGCCACAAGGTGGCTGAATACGGTCTGCACACGGAAAGACCGGGTGGAGGACAGATAGCTCCCCAAAGCATCCACCTCACCGGGAAGGAACCCCAGCCGGTGCATGCCTGTGTCAAGTTTTATGTGTACAGGGAATTCCTGTATGCCTTGCGATTTCAGATAATCTTCGAAGGCC
>JBIKIB010000061.1:0-13942 GCA_044361845.1 Chitinophagaceae bacterium
TGGTGAAGCCATTATGGATATTTGGCATCGACCGTGCAGTGCAAAATATGACAGGGTTTTCGGCATATGGACAGTACTTCGCATTGATGAACCTGTGCATGGTTTTCCTCTTCATTCAGGATCCCGGCCTCCACATCAACATGAACAGGGAGGTCGCCGCCAGGCGTTCTGATAGCTTAGATATTTTCTGGGATTCATTTTACGGAAAACTGGCATTGACCTTGGCGTACACGGCAGTCGTCGTCTTGGCAGCTCTTGCATCAGGTATTCGTGATGCCGGCTTCATCCTCATGATCATCCTGTTGCAGTCATCCATCAGTATGCTTTTGTTCATCCGTTCTTTCCTGACGGCTTCCCAATTGTTCCGCCAGGATTCCATGCTTTCCATCATCGACAAGCTCATAGTTATCCTGCTGACGGGGACACTGATCTTTTTTCCTCCGTTGGAAGGAATGCTTACCATCCGGTATTTTGTCGCCATACAGATAGCCGGGGTCGGAATCGCCCTTGTCGCAGGAATGCTGATGGTGTTTCGCCATGTTGACCGGTTTGCCTTCAGACCGTTTACGGGCTTCAGGAAGGCCATCCTTTTTTCCAGTCTGCCTTATGCGGCAAATATTTTCCTGATGACTGTGATTTTGCGTGCAGATGCTTTCCTGCTGGAACGAATTCATCACAATGGTGCCACAGAAGCCGGAATCTATGCTGCAGGATTCCGGATCATGGATGCTTTCAGTGTGATGGGCTCTCTGGTGGCAGGATTTCTGATGCCATTTATCGCAAGGTATTGGCCAGATAAGGAGCGATTCTCAGGAGTGGTATTGGTCTGCCGCCAATTTCTTGTATGTGTGGCCATCATTGCCGGCGTCACTGGTTCCATGGTCCCTGAATTTCTGACCCGCCTGCTCTATCACCGGGATGACCCTGGATTGGTGATCGTGATGCAGACCATCCTGCTTTCATTGCCTGCGATCTCCCTGGTACATATCTATGGCACTATCCTCACCGCAACACAAAACATCGCGACTTTCACCAGGGTCAGCATGGTCTTCGCAGTCCTGAGTCTGCTGCTCAACCTGGTCCTCATACCCCGTTTCGGGGCAATGGCCTGTACGGTGACTGCTGTTGTGGTGCAGAGCCTCTATGCAGCTGTCCTGATCATTTATTCCAGAACGCACACGGGGCTCGGTCTGCGTTTTTCCGACTTCACCAACTACCTCCTGGCTGGGCTCATTTGCGCCCTTGTCATCCGGCTATCCATATTTTTCAAAGTATCCGTTCCTGTTAGCCTGTGCATCGCAGGAATCATCACGGCAGCATTTTTTTATGCCATCTCAGGTGTGAGTCTGAAGCGCCTGAAGGAAATATTCCTTTGACAGCGCCTGTCAAGACATTAATTTTAGGTTTCCCAAACATTCGATCATGAACCTGATGCAAGATCTATTTGATATCCTGAAAAAAAGGAAGGGTTTTATCCTGCTGATGGTCGTCGTCCCGACGATGGTCGCTCTTCTACTGAATTTCCTCACGACCCGTGAATATTTTTCAAAAACAAGTATCCTTCCGGCGAATTCGCGCTTCAGCGATAAATCTCGCTTCACTGCAGAAGAAATAACCGAGCTATACTCTGTCTTCAGTTCCGGTGACGACCTCGATAGGCTATATGCAACCGCAAGATCTTATCCGGTCATGATGAAAATGGTGGACAGTTTCGGACTGGTGAAACACTACAAGATCAAAAAGACGGATGAGAGGGGCCGGGAGGCTGCGCTCAAGGAATTCCACGAACAATGCGGAATCTTCAAGACGGAATACGGTGAGATCCACATCAAAGTATGGGATAGGGACCGAATTCTTGCAGCGGATATTGCCAATGCGATGGTCGCACAAACTGAAAAGACCCATCAACAGCTATACCATGACTACTATTCCACATCCCTTACAAAGCTTGAACAGGCCTATGCCACGCTCCTTGATTCAGAAAAGGATGTGATGGCAAAAGATAGCTCCCGTATTTCTGGCAGCATCGCGTATAAACAACTCGACTATTACAGGAGGGCAATGACCGACCTTCGGATGGCTCTGCTGAATCCTCCTTCTGCCCTTATGATTTTGGAGAAGGCTATCCCTTCAGTAAAGCCTGACAGGCCGAAAGTATTGGTGAATGTTGTGGCGACCTTCCTCGTAAGCCTTTTTACGGCAGTAGCGGCCGCATTGCTTTTGCCGGCATTCAATAAGAAAAGCTGAGTGTCAAAGACCCTGAACATATCCAAATTCACCGAGCCGTCATCGATGATACTGCTTGCCATGATCTCCGGCACGGTATTGTCTGTCATCACCCGACAGATGATCTTCATAGGATTGGGACCCTTGTTCCTGATAGCCTGGGCAGGCATGCAGGAGATCCGCTTCGTGTATTTTCTATTGCTGTTGACGATCCCTTTTTCTGCAGAGATACAGATCACCGATGCTCTCGGTACCGACTTTCCTGACGAACCGCTGATGTGGTATTTGAGTATGCTGATCCTCCTTCATTTCATCGTCTACAGAAAGCGAACAATGGATATACCGGTACATCCCCTCATTTTCCTGATACTGGTATTCCATCTGATATGGATCACATTCAGCAGCATTCTCTCGCATCATGTCATCCTCTCTTTCAAGTATCTTGCTGCAAAGCTTTGGTATGTGGCCGCACTCACTGCCGGAAGTTGGTATTGCCTCCGCGACAAGCGGGATATCATGCTCGCCGCGTCCATCCTCACTGGATCGATGTCAGTTGCCATCCTATATGTGCTTTCGAAGCATGCCCTTCATGGATTTTCGTTCGATACGTCAAATCTAAGCGTGGAACCGATATTCAGGAACCATGTGAACTACGGGGCATTGCTTGCCTGCCTCCTGCCTTTGCCTGTTGCGGGCTATTTTCTCTTCCCTGATCACAGGAAAATGTACTCCGGGGTGATCATACTTTGGCTTGCTGCTCTGTTCTTCAGCTACTCAAGGGGCGCATGGCTCGCCGTATTTACCGGATTACTCACGGTGATCGCTATGCGAAAAAAAATCCTTCACTGGGCCGCAGGGGCAGGTGTTGCTTTGTTATTATCCGCTTGCATTTTTTTCATACAGGACAACCGCTATCTGGAATTCAGTCCGAATTTTGAACGAACGATATATCATGGTGATTTCAGCCAGCATATGCAGGCAACTTACAAGATGACGGATATTTCCTCTATGGAAAGATTCTATCGATGGATCGCGGCGGTTCGGATGGTGGATGGGAATTCCCTTCATGGCTTCGGACCCAATTCATTCTATCACGAGTACCGGCCTTATGCGGTCCGCTCATTCCGAACATATGTGAGTGACAATCCCGAACGTTCGACCGTGCATAATTACTTCCTCTTGCTCTTGGTGGAGCAGGGTATACCGGGTCTGGTGATCTTCTCACTATACCTTGCAGCCCTCTTGCGGGTTGCATACCAATGGTATCACCATACGGATGATAAGGTGGAAAAAGCCATCGCATGCTGTATCTCCGCGATCATCGCGATGGTGATCGTGTTGAATATGCTCAGTGACCTGATTGAAACGGATAAGATCGGTTCCATTTTTTTCATCTGTACAGGGATTCTTCTTCGACATGGAGGAAAGCTGCATTTGAACCCGGCGAATCGTTGATGTTCGTGGAAGGTGTCAGTTATTGCGCCGCACATCCATGGCATCCCGCAGTCCATTGCCCAATATGTTGAAGGCAAGCACCAGGATCATGATCGCAAGCCCTGGAATGACCGCCAGCATAGGATTATGGGTGATGATGAAATTGTAATTCTCCTTGATCATCAATCCCCAGCTCGGTTGCGGTGCCTGCACCCCCACTCCAAGAAAACTCAATCCTGCTTCCATCACGATGGCACTGGCGAAGTTGGAAGCCGCGACAACCAGCACAGGTCCCATAACGTTGGGAAGAATATGCCGCAACAGGATCCGCGTGTGAGCATATCCCAACGCTTTCGCGGCTTCTATGTATTCAAGTTCCCGGATACCCATCACCTGTCCACGGATGATGCGGGCGACATTCACCCAAAGCGTCAGACCAACAGCTATGAACACTTGCCAGAAGCCTTTCCCCAGTGCCATGGTGATGGCGAATACCAGCAGCAGGGTCGGAATGCTCCAAACCACATTGATGAACCACATGATGATATCATCTGTGCGCCCGCGAAAATATCCGGCCAGTGATCCCAGCAAGATGCCGATCAAAAGGGAAATGGCAACGGCAATGAACCCCACGCTCAGGCTGACCCTGGTACCGATGATGAGCCGGCTGAGGATGTCCCTTCCGTATTTGTCAGTACCTAACCAGAACCGCTTTTGAACCAAATGTTGCAGGCTATCCGTAAACAGGATGGATTTTCTCTCAGATAATCCCTCGTCGAGGTATTGTTCATAAATCAGGCTGTCTCCGTATCTCTTGCCGGATGTGATGGGGATATATTGATAAGCGTCCCGCTGTCCTTCCAGGGTACGTGCAATGACCCCGCTCTTTTCTGGCTGATCAGCTTTTTTTATGGCGATGAATGTCTGCCGGTATCCCGGTTGTTTTCCTCCAAGTTCTACGATCATTCTGTTGGCAAAAGGGGTGTGATCCGGTGCGATCCAAAAGGCGAAAACTGCGGTTACTATGGTAAGCATGATCACTCCCATAGATACCATTGCTGGTAGGTTCCTTCGGAGCTTATGCCATACGGCTTGTTCAAAAGAAAATGATCTTTCCGACATCAGACCGAAAATACGAATGATGAGCGTTGATTGCTGCTTTCCTATAGGGAAAAGGCAAAGTCAATCGAATCGATCAATGCAGTTTTCTGCCCTTCCAGCTGTAGGAACCCACTTGACCGAAGAACCCTGCGATCACGGTGTACAGGATATGGAAGGGTTGTGCCGGTAAGAATGCCCAAAGCAATACTGACTTTCCAAAGAATCGGGCAACGGGAATGAGGAATGCCAG
Source organism: Chitinophagaceae bacterium (assembly GCA_044361845.1). GTDB lineage: Bacteria > Bacteroidota > Bacteroidia > Chitinophagales > Chitinophagaceae > Pollutibacter. Next base: position 5,012 of record JBIKIB010000061.1, read on the forward strand.
TTCGACAATGGTTTTGAGAAGAATCAATCCCAATAAGATCACCCAAAGCGATTGTGTGAAAAAAACCACTTGCACCATGAGGGCCAAAAGCGATAGGTTCAGTAGATAAACCATCATTAAGACTGCCAACATCTTTTCCTCTTTGTAAAAGCGGGCTTTACTCGCCCAGCGGATTCGTTGCTGAATGAATGCTCCGAAGCTGTCAGCAGGTTTTGTGATGACAATGACTTCTTTTGCGAGACAGTACATGGTTCGTCCGGGAAAAGATGCTTCGATTTTTTGCATGAGGAGCATATCGTCTCCTGACGCGATCTGGTCGATGCCTTTGAACCCGCCGACCTTATCGAAGACGGCCTTCTCATATCCGAGGTTTGCGCCATTGCTCATGCCGTGGAATCCATTGCTCACCGATGCTGCGGTAATACCCTGCAGGGACAGGAAGTCCAATGTCTGGAATATATCGAGGACTGATCGTAGGTTACCGAACATCACTGGTGCGGCGATGAATAGTGGCTTCTTTTCTTCATGGAAAGCCGTCATGGTGGATACCCATCTTTCGGGAATGACGCAATCTGCATCGGTTGTCAGGATCAGGGCTCCCGTGGCTTTTGAAATGCCCGCCTCAATGGCTTTTTTCTTACCCTTTCCGTGATCTCCTGATTTTCCGGATGGAGTTCCCATTCGGATGACCTTTACGCCATTTTCTGAAAATGCTCCTGCGATCGCTGCCGTTGCATCTTCCGAATGATCATCCACCACAATTATTTCCAACAAAGCTGATGGATAGTCCTGCCCCAGCAGGCTCTGCAGGCATGATCTTATATTTGAGGATTCATTCCGGGCAGGGATGATGACAGATACTTTTATAGTAGGACTATAGGATGATGGTAATTGATAGACTTTTGTTCGCCTCCAAAAAAAACAATAGATGAAAATCAGGATGCTGTAGCACAACAACAAAACCGAGGTCACCAATACCAGGATCATGAAGTTCGCAGATTTGTTTGTGTGAAAGTATGACAGAAGAACGCAGCTACCTTCGGAGCATGTTTTTCGTGTAATAAAAGATGACCGGTATCGAGCATCTCAAGTTCCGCCAGGCCATCCAGGGAGCCGGCAAACTGCTGACCCCATTTGTACGGACATAGCCGGTCAAATTTACCAAACACCATGCTGACAGGGATCCTTTCATTTTTTATGAATCCAACTATTGCGGTGATGGCTGGCCGGAAATCCCTCATCGTCGTCCAGATCATGTATACTTTCTTGCGCATATCTGGCTCGTTCACGTAATACAACACGAACTTGTAAATGCTTTCATTCACGAGTCCGGTACGGCGCATGATTTTTAAAAATGACAGGAACCAGTCAGGCTGTTGCATGGTGTAGCGAAGTATTTGCCCACCGATCAGGGTTTTCGTTCCAAACCAATGCCATGGATCCGCACGGAGACCATCCGGTGCGATCAGGAACAAATGAGTCACCTTCCCATTAAGCGCTTCAAGTATGCTTAAAGCCACTTTCCCACCCATACTGTATCCCATGATCCCGAAGGGTTTGTCACCCACTTCCGGACAGAGGCGAATGATCTGGAGCAGATCAGGTACTGATAGATGCAATCCCTCCTTCCATTCTGTACTGCCATGAAATGGCAGGTCTATCGCGATCAGGCTGTGCTCCGCCATAGCTTCTGAAAGCTTTTCAAAGCTTGTGGCATCCTCTGCGAATCCATGGAAACAGATGGTCAGGATAGGTCCATTCCCGAAGATGAGATAATGAATGGCGGAATCTCGAAAATTGATGAACTGTGATGACATTGCAGGTTTGTGTATGCTGACTTGGTTTCCCATTGAAGTATACCGGCCGATCAACATCTGGCTGTAGGAGAATCAGCAGCATGGGTTTTGGCTTTTGCCGCCCCGGGTCTTCGCACCCCCCTCATGCCCCCCAACACAGTATGTGAAAAACAGGTCGCCAGGAACTATGTTCTTTCTCAAAATTATGCTAATTTCGAATTAGTTGCATAACTAACAATATGCCAAACAACCAATTTAGAAGAGGCGAGTTATACAGTTTCATCACAGGCGTGGCATCGACAGCCCTGGCACGTCGTCTGCAAAAGAATTTCAAGCAGGACGGGGTGGACATCACCATTGAGCAGTGGAGTGTCTTGTATCACCTTTGGAAGCAGGATGGTCAGAGCCAGCAGGATCTTTGCAATGCGACATTCCGGGATAAGCCCAGCATAACCAGATTGCTTGACAATCTTGAGAAGCAGAAATTGGTTCGGCGTGTGGCTTCGAAAGAGGATCGACGCATGAACCTGATCTATTTAACGGAGATGGGTAGACGATTGCAGGATCCCACCCATGAGTTGGCCAACCAGACGCTCAACGAGGCGTTGGAGGGTGTTCCTCAGGCGGACATCGAATTATGCAAGGCTGTACTGCAAAGGGTCTACGACAACCTAAAATAAATTTCCAGACAAATAAAATACCCACTATGTCAACAGAAATCAAGGTCACGGCTGCCATCCGGGGCGCGGAATGGCTTATCCGCGAAAGCCAGCCCTCCGACACATTCATCCCTGAGGATTTCAATGAGGAGCAGCGTATGGTGATGCAGCTCTGCCATGATTTCCTGAAGGCGGAAATCAACCCTATCGTGGAGCGGGTGGAAAAACTCGAGCCAGGACTCATGCCATCCCTGATGGAAAAGGCCGGCCAGCAAGGCTTGCTGGGGGCATCTATCCCTGAGGAGTTTAATGGATTGGGAAAGGATTTCATCACCTCCACCATTGTTAATGAAGGCCTGGGAGGAGGACACTCTTTCTCGGTTGCGATTGCAGCGCATACAGGGATAGGGACTCTTCCAATTCTCTATTTCGGAACCCCTGAACAAAAACAGAAGTATATTCCTAAGCTGGTAAGTGGTGAATGGAAGGGTGCATACGGTCTGACAGAGCCCAATAGCGGCAGTGACGCTTTAAGTGCCAAGACTTCAGCAAAACTGAGTGATGACGGAAAGCATTACATTCTTAATGGTCAGAAATGCTGGATCACGAATGGTGGTTTTGCTGATGTGTACACCGTTTTTGGCAAGATCGATGGTGACAAGTTCACGGCCTTTATCCTCGAACGGGGAATGGAAGGCTTCACACAGGGGCCTGAAGAGGATAAGATGGGCATAAAAGGGTCATCCACTGTTCAGTTATATTTTCAGGATTGTAAAGTGCCGGCGGAAAATGTGTTGGGTGAGATCGGAAAAGGTCATGTCATCGCTTTTAATATTCTGAATATCGGAAGGTTAAAGCTTTGTGCAGCGACGCTTGGAGGTGCGAAAGCTACAATGGACATCAATATCCAGTATGCCAATACGCGTGAGCAGTTCAAGCAACGCATCGCAAATTTCGGAGCGGTACAGCGAAAGATCGCAGATACGGCGATTCGGGCATGGGTAAGCGAGACCGCTTTGTACAGGACTGCGATGTGGGTCGAGCAAAAAGAGAAGGAACTTCTGGCAAGCGGCATGCCCTTCAATGAAGCCCTCCTCGGTGCGGCGGAAGAATATGCAGTTGAATGTGCCATACTAAAGGTTTTTGGCAGTGAAATGCTGGACTATGTCGTTGATGAAGGCGTACAGATCCACGGTGGCAATGGCTTTAGTGCTGAATATGCCATTTCGAGGGCATATCGTGACAGTCGCATCAATCGAATCTATGAAGGCACCAATGAGATCAACCGCCTGCTGACCGTGGATATGATTTTGAAGCGTGCTATGAAAGGACGCCTGGACCTGATGGGGCCGGCCATGTCGGTACAGAAGGAGCTCATGAGCATCCCTGATTTCGGAAACGATGATGAGGGTGTCTTCGCGTCTGAATTAAAGCTCATTCGCAACATGAAGAAAGCGTTGTTGATGGTTGCCGGAGCTGCTGTTCAGAAATTGATGATGAAGATCGAACAGGAGCAGGAGATCCTCATGAATATCGCGGACATGGGCATTGAAATTTTCCATGCTGAAAGTGCCCTCTTGAGGGCAATGAAGCTATATGATCAGCGTGGAGAGTCTGCTTCCGCGCTCCAGGTCGACATCGCCCGGACATACCTCTATGATGCTGCCGATAAGATCAATAAATCCGGTAAGGATGCGATCAATGCTTTTGCATCGGGAGATGAGCAGCGTATGATGCTGCTCGGCTTGAAACGTTTCACAAAAGCAGAGCCTTTCAACAGCAAGGATGCCCGCAGGAGGATCGCAGCCAGGTTGAGTGCGGATAACAGATATTCATTTTAATCCCGGTGTATACAAAACAAGGCGGCCGGTACATCAGTTACCGGCCGTTTCTTTTCAGGGTAAATGATGCTGCCTGTTCACGGTGTGTGGCTTTCCCCGAGCAATAATAAGCCTGCATACTTTTTACGGGTATTTCGCATAACGACCTGCCTGGAATCCATCAATATACCTACTGTAATGATTGAGCAGAAAAGAATCACGGTGGTACTGAAGATCAGCTGCGAAATTTGTTCTCCAATCTGGAAGAATCTCAAAGTTGCTAACCAACTGAAAAGGAAGCTTGCATGCAGCAGGATCACACCGATGATCAGAATGAATTTGCTCAATCCTTTTTTGGGTTGAAGGAGTTCCCGAATGACACTTCGTATGATCATGATCCCGAAACTCACCACCAGTGCAAAACCCATCCCAAAAGCTACCAGCATCACTGCCGGCTTGATCCCGAAGACCATGAACAGTATTAAATGGGCGATGAGAAGGCAGATGAGACCTGCCATCAGGTCGGTCTTGAATTCTTTATTTTGGACGAAGTGATGCAGGAATAACATCGTTAAAAGTGGCTGCAAGAGCATTCCAATACCTGCGATCATGCTTGTTGATTCACCATCCGTTCTGATGATGCTGTTTTGAAAAAGTGCTGATAGAAAGTATAAGAAGAACGATAAGGTCAGTGTGAATGTATAGGAATTCCTTGCCTTTTTTTTCAGGTACCAAAGCACGGGTGGTACCAAAAGCGTGATAGAGCTGAAAATTGCCAATAGTTGACTTATGAGGTCAATGGTTTTACTATTCATAACTTGTATTGGATTTCAATGCAATTTAATTTCAAAAAAGATAAAGTGGTACTATTTCGATGATTTTTGTAAGGCATGATGCAAGCTCCTCTTGGAGGATATTGGGTTATTCCGATCTGGTCAAATAGCAACACCTTCTTCATTAAAAATTTTGTATGAGATTGATTTTTATTGCTTTATCTCTGCTCTATATGCCTGACCTGGGTGCACAGGTCAAAGTAATTTCTTCGACTTTGGTCAGAACCATTGGTCCGTTGCCATACCTGGAATTTGGTCCCGGTGACGACAGGCTTGGGGGGGCGAAGATGACGTATTTGGATTCCAATGTTTTTTTACGGGTGGTGGACAGTATGAATGGAGATTACATTGTACAGTTGTCTGACAGGCATCGCGCCTTTATCGCGAAGGAAAGTGTACGTGTGGCGGTTGGGAGCTCAATGAGGGGGTATAGTCTTAGCGGTACTTGGAAAGTTTATGGGGATGACCGGTATGATTATCTCACAGTTGCCTTGCAGGAAAAATTACCTTATAAAAGCCAGATGCAAATTAATCCGTGCCGGCTTGTGGTGGATATTTTTGGGGTCACTTCCAATACCAATTGGGTCACACAGCTGAGCTCTGCCAAAGAGATCAGGAATGCGTGGTACGAGCAGGTGGAAGATGACGTACTTCGGGTGCATATAGATCTCCGGCACGCGAATCACTGGGGTCATTCTGTTTATTACGATTCCTCCGGCAATCGTTTAGTGGTAAAGGTGAAGCGACCACCCGCTTCGAAAGATATAAGAAAACTCAGGATTGCCGTAGATGCCGGTCACGGAGGAAGTAATACCGGTGCCAGTGGGCTCCGGACTAAAATACTTGAAAAGGACTACACACTTTTGATGGCGAAGGAACTAGGCAAGAGGTTTCGCAACAGTGGCATAAAAAATGTGTTCATGACCCGCACCAGCGACACATCACTTGATATGCGGGAGCGGATCCTCATGTTGCGTAAGGAAGACCCTGATATACTGCTCAGCATACACCTTAATTCAACATCAAAGGAATCCATAAGCGGTACCAGTACGTATTACCGGCATATAGGCTTCAGGCCATTATCTGAGCGCATTCTTAAGCGTATGTTAGAACTGGGACTAACAGAGTTTGGTAATGTGGGTCATTTCAATTTTGCGCTGAATGGTCCAACAGAATACCCGAATTGCCTCATCGAAGTGGCATTCTTGAGCAATGAGTCGGATGAAAGACGCATTACTGACCCGACTTTCCATCGGGATGTGGCGCGTAAAATCCATTTGGGTGTCAGAGACTGGTTGAAGGACATGAAGTAAATGCACGAAAACGGATATTCCTTGGAAAACCATTTCTCAGGACTACGATCCTTTCCCGTTTCGGGTGAATTGAGTTAATTTGCTGTTGAATACCATCAATTTAATACTGAAGTCATATGTTCATACACCATGTTTTTTTCTGGTTGAAGGACCCCGAAAGTCAGGAGGATCTCAATAGCCTCATCAAGGGTCTAGAGGCCCTCAGCAAGGTGGGTTCCATCAAAATGTCCCATGCCGGATTTCCTGCAGGCACGAGTCGGAACGTCATCGACGCCAGTTATTCCGTTTCATGGCTGACCATTTTTGATAGTGCTGCCGATGAGGAATCATATCAAAAAGATCCCATTCATCTGAAATTTGTAGATGAGTGTTTTCCACTTTGGTCGAAAGTGGTGGTGTATGACTCCGTGGATGCCTGAAGCTGAAGTGTCTCTTAGTTCGGATCTGAATATTAAACTGAACTTGAGAACCTGTCATCTATCCACATTATTTTACAATAAAATTTATTTGTGCTGAGTTAATAATATATCCTACCTTTGTAGGGTTAATTTGAGTTAAGTACAGTTAATTGTAAGTGAACGATTTTTCCTGCTAAGTATAGCCTGCTAAATTGTTAGTCTTCAGTGCCCCTGTGTTTGTCTCAAGTATTTATCATTTTTATCTCGTTTTTATGAACATTTACGTATCAAACCTTAGCTTCAACGTACAGGATGAAGACCTGAGGGAATTTTTTGCCGAGTATGGCGAAGTGTCTTCTGCTAAAGTAATTATGGACAAGTTCACGAATCGTAGCCGTGGCTTCGGTTTCGTTGAAATGCCAGACAATGTTGCAGCACAGAAAGCTATCCAGGAACTGGATGGTGCTACTGTGGAAGGACGCGCCATTAAGGTAAGCGAAGCAAAACCACGCGAAGAACGCAGCAATAGCGGCGGAAGCGGAAGCGGTGGCGGAAGCAGGCGTCCATACTCCGGTGGCGGAGGTGGTGGTGGCAACCGCTGGTAAGCGATCGCTACAAACAATTTGGGAAAGCCGCTTGAAAAAGCGGCTTTTTCTTTGCATATCCTTCATAAACTTTGAGTTTTGTTTTCCATAGAGTATATATCCTGCCCGGATATTCCTCTTTACTTTTATATTCGTCAACTCACCTTCAAATGCTTGCATTATGTCTTCCATTGAAGAATTCAATGACTATCGTCAACGGATGAATGACGTCATCCTGTCAAAAAACAACTTGGTTTTAAAGCGTCTTTGGAATCTTGATACCAACACCTATGATGATGGTGCACTTGACCGAAAGACCAAAGAAATGCTTGGACTGGTAGCCAGTATGGTGCTTCGATGCGATGACTGCATCAAATATCATCTCGGAAAATGCTATGCATTGGGAGTTGATACGGCCCAGGTCTATGAGATCTTCTCCGTAGCGAACATAATTGGAGGAACGATCGTCATTCCACATACCAGAAGGGCGGCGGAATTCTGGGAGGAACTGGAAGAACAGGGGAAGTCTGACGGAGCAGATTAAAAAGTCATCGGTAACTTCAGGAAATGAACAGAATTCTTTGTCATTGAATGAAAAAACCCGTTCCGTAAATGACTACAATTCAATAAATTTGTTCAATAGAATTGTAGATTATGCCTGATCAAGCCACAGTAGCCGTACCATTGACCTCAAAGGATTTTCAAACTGACCAGGAAGTTCGCTGGTGTCCGGGTTGTGGGGATTATTCCATCCTCGCACAAGTGCAGAAAATCATGCCGACGCTTGGTATACCAAGAGAGAATATTGCAATTATTTCCGGAATTGGTTGCTCCAGCAGATTCCCTTACTATATGGAAACATATGGTATGCATTCCATTCACGGGCGTGCTACCGCCATCGCCAGTGGTTTGAAGGCTAGTCGCCCAGACCTTAGTGTCTGGATCGTGACAGGGGATGGAGATAGTTTGAGCATCGGAGGAAATCACACCATACACCTGCTCAGGCGGAATTTCGACGTGAATATCATGCTCTTCAATAATCAGATCTACGGACTTACAAAGGGGCAGTATTCACCGACATCGGAAGAGAAAAAAATCACCAAGTCCACGCCCTTCGGAAGTATCGATCATCCATTCAATCCTCTCGCTCTTGCCATGGGGGCGGATGCGACTTTCATCGCAAGGACGATGGATAGAGATCCTAAGCATCTTCAGGAAGCACTCCTTAGAAGTTATAAGCATAAGGGCGCCTCATTCCTAGAAATCTATCAGAACTGTAATATTTTCAATGATGGAGCCTTTGAGCTCTTCACAGATAAATCGAGCAAGGCTGAGGAAACACTTTTCCTGGAACAAGGCAAACCACTGGTGTTTGGAACTGAGAAAAACAAGGCAATACGACTTGATGGATTCAAGCCTGTAGTGGTGAAATTGGGAGATGGAATCAGTGCGGATGATTGTTGGATCCACGATGAAAAAGACTTCTACAAGGCACAGATACTCGTGCGGATGTTTGATAATCCATCCG
>JBIKIB010000345.1:0-4269 GCA_044361845.1 Chitinophagaceae bacterium
CGCGATAAATTTCGGAAATGGGATAGTGTCAAGATCCTCCCGGGCAACCCATCGGTAGCCATCCGGAGGTGTTTCCTGCCCTGCAGCCTCAATGAGAACGAACCGCCCATTGATCTCCTGATGGGTCAATAACTGTCGTTGTTCCTTAGTTACCTGGTTCGATCTTGCAGGCATACCTCCGGTCAAAGCAAGCAATTCAGGAAGTTCCTGGAGATCACGAAGGGATTTTCTTTCATGGGTTTCGACCAGATACAGCTCGTTGAGATTTCGCCAGATATCCTTCCCGGTCCGTTCCCTGACCAGCACCATTCCATCCTTCTCAACATGTAAATAATAAAACCATCTTTTTTTTCGATCAGGTCGTTTGGCTTTCACGGGCAGCTCATCCACCAGGCCTTCCGAAAAGGCCTTGCAGTGAAGCTGCATGATGCAATCGGAACAAAGAGGTGCGGCGGGTTTACAGACGGTGGCGCCAAAATCCATGATCGCCTGGTTGTATGCCCCCGGGGATTGTTCATCCAGCAATTCATTTGCCAGTGTATGTATCCGCTTTTTTACAACCGGCCCATCGATAGGGTCAGTGATCCCAAAAAATCTGCTCAATACCCTCGAAACGTTTCCATCAACGACTGCATGTGGGAGGTCATATGCAAAGGACGCTATGGCAGCGGCGGTGTATGTTCCAACACCCTTCAATGTCAACAAATCGACATAGGTTGATGGGAATTCACCTTGCAGATCGTTCGCAATCCTTTTGGCTGTATGGATGAGGTTTCGGCAGCGGGCATAATATCCCAGTCCTTCCCACAACCTGAAAACATCTGACTCCTGCGCTTTGGCAAGGTCAGAGATCGTGGGATATGCCTGTAAAAAACGTGTATAGTAACCCCATCCCTGCTCCACACGGGTCTGTTGCAGGATGATTTCACTTAACCAAATGCGATAAGGATTCTTTTCTCCTTTCCATGGCATCTTCCGATTGTTCAATGACAGATGCCATTCCATCAATTTTTCAGTGAACATATCGTGGATCTTCCATGTGAAAAATAGATTTATGTACGCCAGATTCAGGCCGTTCATGCAATTTTAAGATAAAAATTCCGTTCATTATGGGGTGAGTGATAATGTAATCGATTGATTTTATTAATTTTATGCATCTAATTTTGCTGCTTGTCAACATCTTGCAGCGATCATACCATACAACGCCAATATCAATACTGCATAAAAACTGTAAAATGAGAAAAGCTGATTTGATCAACAACATTGCTGATAAGACCGGTATCCCTAAAGTCGATGTCCTCGTTGCATTGGAGACGATGTTCAAGGAAGTAAAAGAATCCTTGTCCCGTGGTGAGAATATATACATCCGTGGTTTCGGCAGTTTCATCACGAAGAAAAGAGCTCCCAAGATCGGCAGGAACATCAAGAAAAATACTGCAGTGCATATACCTGCCCACTATATTCCGGCATTCAAGCCTGCGAAAGAATTCGTACACGAGGTGAAAAAACTCGAGATCAATGCTGCCATCAGCGAAGATGGATCTGAAGAGATGGCTGAATCCCGTTAATTTTGCAGGAAACATATTCGTTTTGAACAAGCAGCAATGGATCGTCACGGGCAGCGCAATAGTGTTGCTTGGAGCATTATTTTTTTTCGGTAGGGATAAACCCCTCTCCAAAGGAAATGTGGTGCAGCCTCACACAGAGGACACACATACTGTGCTGGAAATCAGCACCATTCTCTCCAAAGCTAAGAAAGACTTAACCCCTGGGCAGTCCGCGAAGGTTACTGCAATGGAGACTGCGATCTCCAGGGGCGACCTTATTACACAGAAGATCGCAGTCTATGGCGACCTCGCAAAGTATTGGAGAGATAGTATTGGGAACATGCTACCATCTCTTTGGTATATGGGTGAAAAGGCTAAATTGGAAAAGTCTGAAAAAAACATGAACTTCGCCGCCCACTCCTACCTTGAAGAGTTAAGGGGTACTGAGGAAGTGGAAATCAAGACATGGATGGCTGTGCAGGCCAAAGACCTGTTCACGAAATCACTTGAGCTCGATCCTGCCAACGATTCTGCGATCGTAGGATTGGGTAGTACCTATTTCTTTGGGGCTGGCGGAAACGCTCCACCCATGGAAGGAATACTGAAGATCAGGGAAGTGGCAGGGCGTGACAGCAGCAATATGTACGCACAGTTCATGCTTGGATATGGAAGTTTGGTATCTGGACAATTTGACAAAGCTGTTGAACGCTTTGAGAAAGTCATTCGGAATGAGCCAAACAACAAAGAAGCGATTTTTCTGCTTGCCGAAGCCTGTGAAAGATCTGGCGATCGCAAGAAAGCAGCCTACTGGTTCGGTGTGGGAAGATCGAAAGTTGACAACCCTGATGTGATCAGGGCTATTGACGAAAAAATAAAGACATTACAATAAATCAATAATCAAACTGTTTCGCAATGCCTTGTGGAAAAAAAAGAAAACGACATAAGATAGCGACCCATAAGCGAAAGAAAAGGCTCAGAAAAAACCGGCATAAGAAAAAGAACAGGTAAGCCACCGGTATATTCTTTCGCTGACTCCTGCATCCCTTATAGACTGTTGGTACGGTACGTTATATGGTGCCCCTAAGAATCCAATTCGTAAGGCAACATATAACGCGCCGGACCTTTGTTCGGAGCATCTAACCTGCTGTTTAGCTTGAATAAGGAACTCATCATAAACGCCACTCCCAATGGCGTAGAAATTGCCCTTCTGGAGGACAAAAAACTGGTAGAACTTCATAATGAGAGGTCTGATGCCAGTTTTGCTGTCGGTGACTTGTATTTGGGGAAAGTGAAGAAGCTCATTCCGGGCCTGAACGCAGCCTTCGTGGATGTCGGATTTGAGAAAGATGCATTTCTGCATTATACCGATCTTAGTCCATATGCCAAGTCTCTGCTAAAGTTCACCCAGATGGCGATGCAGGATAAATCGGCAGAAGGCTTCGATTTCTCCAAATTCGAGGTTGAGCCTGAAATAATCAAGACAGGTAAAATCAATGAGGTACTTGGCCAACGACCAAACATCCTTGTGCAGATCCTCAAAGAACCTATTGCAGCAAAAGGACCAAGGCTTAGCTGTGAACTTTCACTTCCCGGAAGATTCGTGGTACTGACCCCTTTCAATGATGTGATTGCGGTTTCCAGAAAAATTCATTCATCCGAAGAACGTCGGAGATTGCAAAAGATCGTCGAAGCCATCAAACCGAAAAACTTCGGAGTGATCGTGCGAACAGCAGCCGAAGGGAAGAACACCGCGGAATTGCATGAAGACCTTTCGAATCTTTTTCAAAGTTGGAAATCCCTTCAGGTGAACCTGAAAGGTGCCACGCCCCCCAGTAAAATTCTCAGCGAACAAACGAAGACCACGAGCATCCTGCGCGACCTCCTCAACGAAGACTTCAACAAGATCGTTGTCAACGACAAAGGTTTATACAACGATACCAAAACGTATATCCAGAAGATCGCACCCAATAAGGCAGATATCGTAACTTTCTTTCAAAATGGTGCACCCATTTTCGACCAGTTCGGAGTAACAAAACAAGTGAAGGCGGCCTTTGGAAAGACCGTCAACCTACCCAGTGGTGCCTACCTGATCATTGAACACACTGAAGCACTTCATGTGATCGATGTCAATAGCGGCTACAAGAGTGTGAGCAGCAATCAGGAAGAAAATGCGCTCCAGACAAATATGGAGGCCGCTGAAGAAATTGCCCGCCAGTTGAGGCTGCGGGATATCGGTGGTATCATTGTGGTGGACTTCATTGATATGAAGTTACCGGACAATAAGAAACGACTGCACGAGGCAATGGAGACCCTGATGAGGATCGACAGAGCAAAACATGCAGTACTGGCCATCACGAAATTCGGCCTCATGCAGATCACGCGGCAGCGCATGAAGCCTGAGATGACGATCAATACCCAGGAAGTATGCCCATCGTGCCAGGGTACCGGAAAAATATCCTCCGCACTCATACTCGAAGACGAAATTGAAAAGAACCTCAGCTATCTCGCCATGCAAAAGCACAAGGGGTTAAAGGTAACCGTACATCCTATCCTATACGCATACCTTACCAAAGGCCTTATCTCCAAACGACGCAGGTGGAGCTGGAAATTCGGGCAAAAAATCGGATTGTCTTCAAATAACAACTACCACCTCACAGAATTTCATTTCTTCGACAGCAATAATGAAGAGATCAGACTCTGACCTCATCACGCATTCGCCACA
>JBIKIB010000346.1:0-4255 GCA_044361845.1 Chitinophagaceae bacterium
GGAAGTTGATCATGCATCAAGCTGCAACCAATTTCTTTCCATAATTTAAACCTCTTTGCAATGTCATCCTGAGCGGAGCGAAGGACCTGGATGTTTGTATTGAAAACGTCGATGAATGAAGGGAAACAGCAAAAGTCCAGGTCCTTCGCTTCGCTCAGGATGACGGTGTGGGGTGGTTGTGTTTTGTGGCAGAGGTGGGGAGCGGAAGTTGATCATGCATCAAGCTGCAACCAATTTCTTTCCATACTTTAAACCTCTTTGCAATGTCATCCTGAGCGAAGCGAAGGACCTGGATGTTTGTATTGTATTAATAACTTTCAATGAATGAGAAACAGCAAAAGTCCAGGTCCTTCGCTTCGCTCAGGATGACAATGTAGAGGGGTTTCGGGGTCAGTGAGGACAACAGCGAAGCATTTGGATGTTTGTTGGCTGAACCCCTGCAATGTCATCCGTTTTTTTTATCTTCCCCACCGGTATTGTCCACTGTGCGTAGCGCATTGCTGCGGTTCTTTTTCTAAAAAATCGACATGATCATTTCCCGTCTATATATCCATCCCATAAAATCACTGGCCGGTATCCGGGTGGATGCGTTCTCCCTCACCGATCGTGGACCGGCGCATGACCGTCGGTGGATGCTCGTGGGTGCTGACGGGGAATTCATGACACAGCGCCGGCATCCGCGGATGGTGCTGCTCCACACGGCCCTGGAAGATGGAGCGCTTGTTGTGTGCGAGCAGGGAGATCCCCACGACAGCCTACGCATCCCGGCAGTACCCGAAGCGGGAGAAAGCCTGCAGGTGAGGATATGGGATGATGTATGCACGGCCTTGCATCCCTTCATGAATGCATCCGCATGGTTCTCTCGAAAACTTGATATGGATGTCAGGCTCGTGTATATGCCCGATTCATCCCATCGTGCGGTCGATGCCGACTATGCCCCCGGTGGGGCGATCACAAGCTTCTCCGACGGCTACCCCTTGCTGCTGATCGGCGAGGCTTCGCTGGATGACCTGAATGTGCGGCTATCCGTTCCCGTGAGTATGGAGCGGTTCCGGCCGAATATCGTCATCGCCGGTGCGGAGGCCTATGCCGAGGACGGGCTTGTTGATTTCAGCATCGGGGATATCCGTTTCTCCGGGGTCAAGCGCTGCGCGCGCTGTGTGCTGACGACCATCGATCCCGCCACGGCCATGGGCGGAAAGGAGCCATTGCGCACCCTTTCCGGGTACCGGACGGTAGAGGGAAACGTGATGTTCGGCATGAATCTCCTTCATGTGGGCACGGGTACGGTCAGGGTAGGTGATCGGCTGATGATCTGAGCCCCATCCGTGCAGGACACTCATATCGCTTTACACCCATTTCGGTGCGATTTTTCCACCCCTTTGGTCATGCAGCCGTCAGGAAAAAGTTTACAGCACATACTGTCGTTATTGCACGGGCCAACCCGGTACCGTATCCACCGGTACTCCACTGGGATGGTATGCCATATAGTGCGTGGATGATCAGCAGGCGTTCAGGGTTTTACCGTGCTGAGTTCTTCATCAGGCGGCTGCCTGTCGCGCACGATGATCTCCTGTATTTTTCGATCCATGCTTGTAAGCGTGTGGTGGAGTGCTTTCCGGTATGACACTGCGTTGCGGGTGATGCTGAATGCATTCCCGAAGATGTCGGCTTCTATCCTGCACTCGAAAGGTTTATGCATCGAGCCGTCGGGTTCCTGCCGGAAATGAACGGTGCAGCGGGACAGCGTCGGCAGCAAGGTGTGGAACCGGAAAAGGGATGATTCTGCCTCTGCGATGACATCGCCTCCGATGTGGTTCGCGTGGGTGTGTATTTCTATGACCATGGTGGTAAGCTTGGCTGCAAAGAAACAGGAGTTGTGGCCGCTGGAATTTCATTCTTCACACATATATGGATGCTGCAATCGCCGGCTTGTCAGGACATTTTACATTCATTCCCATATGAATACCCCCGATCCAGGTCCATCCCCGACACCCAGGCCGGCCAGCCTGGTCTATGCCGTATTGCTGATCGTCATGTTATTGTTGTTGTTCCGGTCTTCCGGCACGCCTGTCCGGGAGATCTCGCTGACGGAATTCTACCAGCAGGTCCTTGCCAGAAAGGCGGTGGAAAGGATCATCGTGCAGGGAGGGGAACGCGCAGAGATCCATATCCGCCCTGATTTTTTTCGGGATCCCGCGTTGATACGACTCGCCAGAACGGCCGAGCCATTCGACAGTGCTGACGGGCCACAGTTCACTGTCCGCATCGGTTCTGTCGATGCTTTCGAACAACGGATCGTTGATGCGGAGAGGAGTTTCGGTTATCCGGCACCAATAGACCTTCGGTTTGCGTCCGCTCGCAGCGGCAGCTGGGATTGGTTGTTGTATGCCTTGCCCGTACTCATCCTGATAGCCCTCTGGTCGTCGGTGTTCCGCAGGCTTGGCGGTGCTTCGGGCATGGGTGGGTCATCCATATTCTCCTTTGGTAAATCCACCGCCAGGCTGCAGGAGAATGACGGCCGGAGCACCGTCACCTTCAGTGATGTCGCGGGACTGGAGGAGGCGAAGGCGGAGGTGAAGGAGATCGTGGATTTCCTGAAGGATCCTTCCGCCTATACCCGGCTGGGCGCGAAGATCCCGAAGGGGGTGATCATCGTCGGTCCACCCGGTACGGGAAAGACCTTACTGGTGAAGGCTGTCGCGGGCGAGGCACAGGTGCCTTTTTTTTCGATCTCCGGGTCGGAGTTCGTGGAGATGTTCGTGGGGGTCGGGGCTTCAAGGGTACGGGATCTCTTCAGCCGGGCAAAGGAGAAAGCTCCCTGCATCGTATTCATCGATGAGATCGACGCGGTGGGTCGTGCCCGCGGGAAGAATGCCCTCTACACGGGTGCCAATGACGAGCGGGAGAGCACCCTGAACCAGTTGCTGACGGAGATGGATGGCTTCGGTACCAACAGCGGGGTGATCGTGCTGGCCGCCACGAACCGCGCGGATATGCTCGATCCGGCATTGCTGCGGCCGGGCCGCTTCGACCGGCATATCTACCTCGAACTGCCGGATGTGCATGAACGGATGGAGATCTTCAAAGTGCATATGCGGCCGCTGGTGACGGACGGGCAGACGGATGCGGATTTCCTGGCAAAGCAAACGCCGGGATTCTCCGGTGCCGACATCGCCAATATCTGCAATGAGTCGGCGCTGATCGCGGCACGCAGAAAACATGAACGCATCGGCCGGCAGGATTTCATCGATGCGATCGACCGCATCGTGGCGGGGCTCGAACGCAAGAGTAAGATCATCTCCCCTCGGGAGAAGCGGATCATCGCCTTCCACGAGGCCGGTCATGCGCTGGCGAGCTGGTGGCTGGTGCATGTCGATCCCCTGATGAAAGTTTCGATCATACCAAGGGGGAAGTCGCTTGGTGCGGCCTGGTACCTTCCGGAAGAACGCCAGCTGCATACGGCGGCGGAGTTCCGCGATCGGCTCTGTGCGCAACTCGGCGGGCGTGCGGCGGAGGAAGTCGTCTTCGGCGAAGTATCCACCGGTGCACTCGATGATCTCGAAAAAGTAACCCGGGAGGCCTACCTGATGGTGACCATCTACGGCTTCGACGAGAAGTTAGGGCAGGTGAGTTTCTACGATTCCACCGGCCTCCGCGACACGTCCTTCTCCAAGCCCTACAGTGAGGAGACGGCCCGGATCATCGACGAGCAGGTGAGGGGCATCGTGGCGGAAGCATACCGACATGCGAAGGAGATCCTCACCGACCATCGCGACCAGCTCGACCGGCTGGCAGGGTTGCTGATGCAGCAGGAAGTCGTGTTCAGGGAGGAGATCGAAGCGCTGATCGGAAAGAAGGTGACGGAGGGGGCTTACCGGCCGCCGGCTGATCCCATCGTAGTATAGTAACGCCTTACATAAATACAAAAGTCCAGGTCCTTCGCTGCGCTCAGGATGACATTTCAAAGAGGTTTAACCTACGGGAAAAAATTGGTTGCAACTTGATACATGATCAACTTCCGCTCCCCACTACTTCGTACAACACAACCACTACACATTGTCATCCTGAGCGGAGCGAAGGACCTGGACTTTTGCTGTTGCCCCTTCACCAAACACAACCCCTCTACACCGTCATCCTGAGCGAAGCGAAGGACCTGGACTTTTGCTGTTGCATTTAGTACTATAATGACGCCTTACATAAATACAAACATCCAGTTCCTTCGCTCCGCTCAGGATGACATTGCAAAGAGGTT
>JBIKIB010000347.1:0-4246 GCA_044361845.1 Chitinophagaceae bacterium
GTTGTTGCTTTTTGCAGGGATCACGTTACCGCATATCGAGGTTTCAAACCTTGGGCAGAACGCGCTCCCCAACGGGTTTCCCGGGATCTTTGCCGCCATCCCTTTCGCTATTTGGTTTTTTCTCGGTATCGAGGGCGTGGCCAATGTCGCAGAAGAGACCATACGACCACAGCGTACTATTTTGATCGGTTTTGGTTCTGCCATATTAACCCTTGTGGTGCTTTGTATCCTCACATTTGTCAGTTCCGTCGGTGTCGGGGGATGGGAGGCCATCGTGTACAAGGCGGATGGTTCCTCATCTGATTCTCCGCTCCCCCTGGCACTGGGTAAGATCGTCGGCGACAACAACCTGCTCTACCATCTTTTGATCACGGTAGGCCTGTTTGGACTGGTGGCATCGTTTCATGGGTTGATCCTTGCAGCAGGCCGCTCTACTTTTGAATTCGGACGCGTCCGGTTTGCCCCCTCCTTTTTAGGCAATGTGAACAGCAAGTTCAAGACCCCTGCCAATGCTTTGCTGGTCAATATGACCATCGGGATCGCTGCGCTTTTAACCGGGAAGACTTCGGAGATCATCACCATCGCTGTTTTTGGCGCCCTAACACTCTATATCATCTCAATGGTTGCCGTGATCCGGCTGAGAAAAATCGAGCCATTGCTGGAAAGGCCTTTTCGCGTCCCTTTCTATCCTTTATTCCCGATCGTTGCCCTGGTTATCGCGGTCATATCCATCTCCGCCATGCTGGTCGATAACCTCAAGTTGGGTGGGATCTATTTGTTGATCTTATTGGGCAGCTTCCTTGCTTTCAAGCTTTTTTATAAACAAGCAAACTGATGACCTTCATTTTTAAATTTTCCAGACATGAGTGCTGAGGAGATCCTGCATTATGTGAAGCAGCACCCTTCGGGTAAAGTGAAACTTGCTTTCACCGATATTGACGGTGTGTTGAGGGGGAAGTATGTTTCAGCTGAAAAATTCGCATCCATCGCGGAAAAGGGAACAACCTTTTGCGATGTGATCTTCGGATGGGATGTGGCTGATGTGTTGTACGATAAACCCGGAGTGACCGGATGGCATACCGGATATCCGGATAGTCCTGCATCCATCGACCTGGCCACGTTCAGAAAAATACCATGGGAGAATGATATCCCATTTTTTCTGGGAGAACTCAATACCAAAGACGGACAGGCATCTCCCGTTTGTCCGCGCCAGTTGATCCGGAAGGTATTGGCGGATGCTACTACTGCAGGCTTCTCGCCTGTTTTCGCACAGGAGTTCGAGTGGTTCAATTTTGCGGAAACACCCGACTCCGCCCATGAAAAACAGTTCCGGGATCTAAAGCCACTGACACCCGGGATGTTTGGTTATTCGATTTTGAGGTCCACCCTCAAGAACCCGTTTTTTTCAGATCTTTTCGATCTGTTGAAGAAGTTCAATGTCCCCATTGAGGGTTTGCATACGGAAACGGGTCCGGGTACCATCGAAGCCGCCATTGCACATGCAGATTTGCTGGAAGCAGGCGACAGGGCGGTGCTGTTCAAGACCGCCGTGAAAGAGATCGCCTACAAACACAATATCATGGCTACGTTCATGGCCAAGATACATGAAAATCTTCCCGGATGTGGAGGACATGTTCATCAGAGTCTTTGGGATGACACCGGGAAGCATAACCTCTTCTATGATGAAAATGACCAGCATAATCTGAGCAAAACCGCCCGGCATTATATCGCGGGTCAGCTGCATTGCCTGCCCTATATACTGCCAATGTTCGCACCGACCGTCAACAGTTACAAACGATTGGTAGAAGGGGCATGGGCTCCAACTACCCTTACCTGGGGCATTGACAACCGGACGGTGGCGTTGCGCGTATTGAATGGAAGCAGTTCATCCTGCAGGGTGGAGACCAGGGTGATCGGTGCAGACGTGAATCCATATCTGGCCCTTTCTGCCTGTCTTGCCGCCGGTCTTTATGGGATCCGGCATGCATTACCACTCGACCAGCCTGCCACCTCGGGCAACGGGTATCAGGATGAGTCCAATGGCAGGATCCCCTATACATTGAAAGACGCTACTGATAAAATGAAAAATTCACCCATTGCCAAAGAGCTCTTCGGCGACATATTCGTTGATCATTTTGTTCAGACCCGCGACTGGGAATGGAGACAACACCTGAAAGTGGTTACGGAATGGGAATACAAAAGATATTTTGAGATCATCTGAAGCATCATATTTATTTTAAAAAAGCAGACATGTTTGACAGGATTTACCAGTATAACTTTCCCACTACGATCCGGTTCGGTGCAGGTTCCGTTGCAGAACTCCCTGATTACCTCAAAGCGAACCATCTAAGTGATCCTTTGATCGTCACGGATCCCGTTGTGGCAGAATTGGGTTTTTTTAAGAAGATCGTTGAGTCACTGAAGAACAGGCATATTTCAGTGGAGGTTTTTTCTGATATCCATAAAAATCCTGTGAAGTCGGATGTCTACAAGGGCACGGACAGGTACGATGATACCCATCGTGATTGCATCATCGGTATCGGTGGAGGAGCTGCTGTGGATGTTGCCAGGGCGATCCTTTTAAGGATCAACCACCGGGAGGATCTATTCAAATATGATGACCTGATTGGTGGTGACGTTCATGTGGTGAATGACGTACCGCATTTCATCACCATTCCCACCACGGCAGGTACAGGAAGTGAAGTGGGCAGAAGTGCCATCATCGCTGATGATGAAACGCACCAGAAGAAGATCCTGTTTTCTCCGAAACTGCTGGCAAAAATCGTATTCGCGGATCCGATCCTAACAATGGATCTTCCTCCTGCCGTGACTGCTGCGACAGGTATGGACGCACTCACACACAACATGGAGGCATTCATTGCCAAAATGCCGCATCCCATGTGTGAAGGCATTGCACTGGAAGGGATGTCGCTGATCGCACAGTCCATTGAACAGGCCGTTAAACACCCGGATGTCGAGTCTAGGAGCAAGATGTTGATCGCTTCCATGATGGGTGCTGTCGCTTTCCAAAAAGGATTGGGTGTGGTGCACTCACTGGCACATCCCCTTTCTTCCTTGCTGGACACACACCACGGACTGGCCAATGCAGTGAACCTGCCCTATGGTATGGCATTCAATGTAGCCGGATTCGAGGACCGGTTCAGGAAAATGGCCCGGACCCTTGAACTGAAAGATGAGGGCGGTGCGGGCGTGGTTGCTTTCCTGCATGACCTCAACGATCGCATTGGGATACCCCATCGCTTGAGTGATATCGGCGTGAGGGATGAGCATATTGAAACGCTGGCAGACCTTGCCGTGGCAGACTTCGCACACCCCAATAACCCCAAGCCGGTATCGCGCGAAAACTTCCGGGACCTGTATCTAAAAGCATTGTGACGAAATGAAGCGAATCGGTATTTCCTATACGGCAACCAATTTTGATAATTACATCAACTGGTTCAGTGAAGCAGACAAAGGGGATGATATAGAAATTGTGGAACTGTCATTCATCCGGAATAATTTCCACGAGATCAACACCTGTGATGCGTTCATCCTCACGGGTGGGGTTGATGTGCATCCATCTTTTTACGGCGGCCATTTCACCTATGAAAATATGCCTGCTGAGTTTCAGATCGAGCGAGACCGCTTTGAGGCTCTGATATACCGGTACGCCCGATGCCATCGACTTCCGGTGCTGGGTATCTGCAGGGGGCTTCAGCTCATCAATACCATTGAAAGCGGTAACCTCATTCAGGATATGGGTGAGGTTGCGAATGCGGTTCATCGCAAATCAACAGCAGACAAGCGTCATGACCTGCACATTGTGGAGGGAACCCTGCTCCGGCAGATAGTTGGACTGGAACATGGTGACGTGAACAGTGCGCATCACCAGTGCATCGATCCCGCAGCGATCGCCAAGACACTTGTTGTTTCTGCAAGATCCGGTGACCATACCATCGAAGGGGTGGAGTACGCCGACCCTCAGCAAAAGGGATTCATGCTTTGTGTGCAATGGCATCCCGAGAGGATGGCCGACAGGGATACAAACCCTCTTTCAGTGAACATCAAAAAATCATTTTTACAACAAGTACGTATGTCAACCATGGATACATTTCAAGTGGTCAATCCGGCCACCGAAGTCTGCATCGCAACCTTGAAAGAAGATGACTCCCAAAGCCTTGGTCAGAAGTTCATTGCATTGAAAAAAGGTCAGAAGGCATGGGCAAGCCTGCCCTTGGAAAGCAGG
>JBIKIB010000348.1:0-4239 GCA_044361845.1 Chitinophagaceae bacterium
GATATGCGACTATTGATCACAGGAGCGGGGAGAATGGGTATACGCCACGCCATGGGTGCTTTGCAGTCTGACGCGGTGGAAAGCCTTACGATGATGGATATTGCTCCTGCCGCATTGGAAAATGCACAGGCACAGCTTTCATCATTGGCCCGGGGAAAGGAACTTCGGTTCATTCTTCCGGGAGATCTTTCCGGAAGTTATGATGCTGTTATCATGTCTTCCACAGCCAACGACAGGCTTGGGGCCTGCCGGGAGGTCTTATCTCTGTCGCCGCGACATATTCTGATAGAAAAGCCCTTGGGGCAAAGCCTTTCGGAGGTGACAGCACTGGCGGAAGCGCTGTCGAGCATGAAGGATCTGCATGTATCCGTTAACCTCAACATGCGCATGTACCCGTTTGTACAAACCCTGAAGTCGGATATCAACAGTCTGCCTCAGTTTGACGGGTTGAAATACATAAATTTCACAGGTGGGACCCTTGGAATAGGCGCAAACGGCATCCATTATCTGGATTTCATGTATTTTCTTTTGGATGCGGACGATGCCGAGGTGGTCGCGGCTTCGATTGATGATAGCATGATACCGAGTGGCAGAGGACCTACCTTTGGTGATTTTGGAGGATGGGCCTGTATACATTTTCGGAAAGGAGGTGAGTTGGTAGGTAAATCACTCCTTCTGCTGAGTTCAACCAGCACCGTATTCGGAGGATGGGAGATCATCGGCAGCCATGGACGGATCAGGCTCAACGAAATAGAGGGTGAACGGGTGGATATCCTCAGGAAAGCAGACAGTGAGATGCCGCTTAATCGGTACGCTGCGGATTATCTGCCGCCCGTAACGACAAAGATCGAAAGTCCATTTCTGGGGGATCTCACACGCGAATGGTTGAACGGCATTGCAGCAGGAAAGCAGCTGCTTCCTTCCCTTGACCAGTCTGTCAGGGTTCATAAACTGATGTTCGACTGGTTGTCGCACAGCACTACAAACTTTGAAAAGTATCCAATTACCTGAATATGCAAGAAAACAGGAAAAATATCTGGTTGATTGGTACGGGTCTTATGGGGCAGGAGTATGCCAAAGTCCTCACTTCTTTGGGTTCCGATGTGAAGGTTATTGGTCGTGGGGAAGAAAATTGCAGTCTTTTTACGGAGAAGACCGGTGTTCAGGCATTGCCGGGCGGTCTGGCCGCTCATTTGCAGAGGGGTCCTGAAGTGCCTGAATATGCGATCGTAGCTGTTGGCATCGAAGCACTCACCGAAACGGTGTTGATGCTGATACGCTATGGTGTTAAGTATATCCTGCTGGAAAAACCCGGTGTCGGTTATCCGCATGAGATCGATGAGATATCTGAAGCTGCAGATGCCTATAATGCCCATATTCTGATCGCATACAACAGAAGGTTTTATGCATCCGTGATGCGTGCCCGTGAGCTGATCCGTGAAGACGGGGGCGTCAGATCCATGCATTTCGAGTTTACCGAATGGTCGCATGTCATCCGGGATCTTAAAAAGCATAAGGCGGAGCATGAGAACTGGTTTTTGGGTAATTCGACACATGTCATTGACACGGCCTTTCACTTGGGTGGTAAGCCCACCGAGATGTGCAGTTTTGTGAAGGGAGGAATGGATTGGCATCCATCATCATCCGTTTTCTCCGGGGCGGGCATCACTGAGGTGGGAGCCCTTTTTTCTTATCATGCCAATTGGGAGGGACCCGGACGATGGACCATCGATATCATCACTGCCAAACATCGTTTCATATTCAAACCAATGGAGTCTCTGCAGCTGCAAAAAATCGGCAGCGTTGCCGTGGAGCCAGTCGCCATCGACGATTCTTTGGACAAGGAATTCAAGCCCGGGTTATATCTGCAAACAAAAGCCTTCCTTGATCATGACTTTTCAGTGATGGTGACATTAGCGGAACAAAAGCGAATGATCGGGGAGTATTACATGAAGATGAGCGGATACTCGCGGCCATGATAAAGGATCTGTATAGAAGGCTGCTTCCGGTAGCCATCCGGAAGCCCATTCGTGAATGGCGGCTTGAGCGGGAATTCCATCCGGATGCTGAGGTAGAATTCTATGGTGCATATGACTTGCTGATCAAATATCTGGGGGAAAAGAAACTTCCTTACCTGGTTCGTAAAAGAATCAATTGGCAGCATGGGTGGTACCCTGATTACTATCAGGAAGGCAGCACCGATCCCTTTGTGACGACTCAAAATTGGGCATGGAGTGATCCTGCATGCTATAATCTGGTAGCAAGAAAGACCGAGGAAAAGAAATTGCATCAATTCGGGGTGACCAATGCGATGGCTGTCGGATTACCTGTCGTTTATACACCGGAGAAGTCCTATGAAAGGGTCAGGAATTCTTTGCTGGTCATGCCGGGCCACTCACTTGACTATATTTCCCTTGAGACAAAAGAAGACGAATACGTCGGATATTTAGATAGTATTAGGGCACAATTCAGTAAGGTAACGGTCTGTCTTCATCCTTCATGCCTTCGGAACGGATATTGGGTGAATACTTTCAGAAAGCACGGTTACGATATTGTGATGGGTGTGGAGATCACGAATCAAAATGCTTTTCAAAAGCTTCAGCGATATTTCCTGGAGCACGAATACTGCACGACGAATCTGACAGGATCCCATCTCATATATGCATCGCTGTTTGGATGTAAAGTATCGTTGACAGGTCCTGTACCGCAACTTTCTCTGGATGATTTTGTCCATAGCATCCATTGGGTTGAACGGGACGATAAACACGGCCTTTTGCATTCATTTGACAAGATGTCGGTTCCTGTTTTCAGCCAGCATTATCCACAGTTCATGGCCGTGCATCCCAGGGAGGCGAAACAGCACATCGAATTGGCACGATATGAATGTGGGTTTGACAATAAGATGACCCCTTCGCAATATGCCGAAGTCCTTCGCTGGATCAGTAAAATCCCGGTTTCATAAGATGAGCAACAACCATCCCCGATTCAAGCATTACCCGCAACACGGCGATTACTACAGGATGTATCCTGCCTATCGCCCCTTTGTTTATTGGATCAATGAACCTTCATACCGGTCAGCGTATGTGAACACGGATGACCTTGGGATACGATGGACCATACTTCCGGGCGGAAGTTTAGTGGATGTTCCTGCATTAAAATCTCATTTTGAACAGTGCGACATCATCATCGGTGGATCCACTGTTTTTGGCGTAGATGCCTCCGCTGACGACAAGACCATTTCCAGTTATTTGTCCAGTGATGATGTCCCTTGCATCAATCTTGGTAACAGGGGCGCTACCAGTTATCAGGAATTGTTGTTATTCATGTTCATGCAACCACAGTTCCCAAAGATCCGCAACATCCATATCCTTTCAGGCGTGAATGATTGTTCACTTGCAGCCATGGAAGGATCACTCATTTACGATGGGTACGGAGGCATCTTCGGTCAGGACCAATACATGACCTATCCTTACATGAGCAATCTTTCGGTTTGTTATGATGATCAATCATACAATCGATGGAGAATGTATAATGCCATTGAGCGCAGATATCGTGACAATGGTTTTTTTCGTTCCATCATCAGGGCATTCCTTGGCAGGGCATACGGAAATGAACCCTTACGGAATCTTGCTACGGATAAAAGGATGAGTTTCGAGCGGAAGCTCGAACAGAATCTCAAGAATCTCTCCAACCAGTTCAGCAGCTGGAAGGCACTCGCTGAAAGCCACGGTGCTTCGCTGAGATATTTTCTTCAGCCATGTGTCAACTGGAATAAGAAGGCAGCTTCAATAGTGGAAGCGGAATGCTATGGCGCAGACTTGAAAGTATATCCTTCAATGGCGGATTACGCCAACCCTGCCTTTCACGCTTCATATTCAAAATCCGTGAAGGTTCATTGTGAAAATGCCGGCATACCATTCCATGATACCAATGCGGCGATCGATACCCTTGGGGCGGATGTTGATATCTTCACGGATGTTTGTCACCTCACCGATCATGGAAACAGGGTCGTCGCGGATTTCATCAGCCAAAAATCGAACGCATGATACATTACCTCATCCTGCTCTGCAGCAGGGTCTACCAGTCATTTTTTTATGGCAGGTCGAATCACACAAAAGCCATTGATACAAAGTTGTCAGACACGAACTATCCATTCTACTGATATGCAGATACTCGCTTACATCGTTTATGTGTTATTGTTCGTGATGAATATTCCAAGGCGTATCGCCGGGATCTTCG
>JBIKIB010000349.1:0-4238 GCA_044361845.1 Chitinophagaceae bacterium
TGCTGCCGCTGTGCTTGGTGGTGAAATTTTGCACCACCATTTTTTTTGCCTCACCCGTGATGCCAAGCAGGGCTGCCTGGATGGCATCCTGATGCCAACCGTTCCAGCTTTTGTAGCCCCTCCATGTAAAGGTGTTCCTGCCGAGTTCGAGAGCCGGTTTTCCGGTTCCGAAAAGCCTGTACGGGAATACGGCATATAGTTCGGGATTTTCGATGTTCAGTCTCGGTCCCAGATTGGATCCGGGGGAGATGATCCTGATGCCGTTCGTATCGGTGTATGGGATCTCAGGGATCTCATAACGGAACGACCTGCATCGATTGATGAATGTGGGATCACCGAAAGATGCCGCATGGCCCAGGATGCGCTCCAGGTTCCATTGCAGTCCTGCCACTTCAGGCAGCGGATTGACGACTCCTTCCTGATAGGTTTCCAGCGACTGTGCCGGACTGATGATCAGCTTGCCATTTATATCTCTTTTGTAATGCTTGTCGAAGAACGTGATGATCTCCTTGATGAACGGGGCGAGCCTGGTTTTGAAGTACAGGGTGTCACCGGTGAATTCAAGATGCTCCATCATCATGGTGCAGAGCTCCAGTCCGCCCTGCCAGTAGTAGCGGATGTAGAGATTGTCGGATACACCATCCGGTTTGCCTTTTCTGTCCCACCCATAGTTGTCGATGAGGTAAGACCCCCAAGGCGTCATGGTTTCCGTGATGTATGCCCCTTCGTGCCGGAAGTATCTGTTGGTCCTGAAGCGGGCGAGGGGCAGTGCATCGACGTACATGTTGAAGAACGGTTTCATGAGATCCGCATCCCCCGCATGGTACATCGTCCAATAGATCAGTCTGGTATTCTGGAACCAGTAATTCCCACCCCATGCCCTGAAGTCTGCATCGAAACCCTTACGTCCGGGGCTGATGTCTTCATTCAGGTCTGTGGTGAAGATCGAACCGTTGAATTTGATCGGAACCGCGCCTCTGCCGGCGCATGCATTCATGTACCGCTGCAGGAGATAGGCCCTTGTGATCTCGAAAGTCTTCTGCGCAGTGTCTTCAGAAGTGATGATCACATAATGCCTTTTCCAGAAATCCGCCCACCATGTCATGTGTTTTTTTGTCATCGTAGCGGCAGGCTCACGGATCGATCTGCGGAGTTGTGCATGGATGTTTTCTTTCCATCCTTCAATGCCTGCATCCTTCGACTTGCTGACGACCACATGCAGCCGGAACGACTTCGAATGTCTGACGGTCCGCAATCTCATGGGATCCGCCGCGGTGAAGTGCTCACCGCCTGCAATCGCGCCGAATATCTGACCTTTCAGCGGGTCGGTTCCCTGTTTGTTGAAGTCACTGATGTTTTGATTGTCGAGTGTCATCTGCCAGATGGAGGTCTTGTTCTCATGACACCAGGATATGGCATCATTCATGTGCAGCACGGTATCCACCTCTGTCATGAATGGTTCATTCCTGTAGGACACACCGTATCCCGAATGCCTTTCATCCCCTGTCAGTGGCCTTGGCGCAGTCCTCCACATGGTGTTGATGACTTCTACCGCCACCGGGAAATTGCTTTTACCTTCCAGCAGGATCACAGGGTTGTTGGCATCGATGCGGCACAGGATGTCGATCTTCCTACCGTCCTTCTCAGCGCGGATCTGCAGCATGCCTTTTTCGACCAGCAGTTCCTGGCTGAAGTTCTTCGCATCGAGGATATTCGGGTGCATCCTCACCTCTATGCGTCCGATCTTCAGCAGTCTGCCGATCTCACTGAAGGCATCTGTTTTGGAGATGAGGATGTTCAGTACGCCTTCTTTGTTCACCCATGCGTTCGCTCCAATGTCACCATTGCCTATTGGCATCGATGCGGAGGAATTCACGCTTTGCTCATTCCATGTTACGTTATAGGGGCGAAGGTCGGGTTGTGCATGCGTGTGGACGGTCGCGACGAAAGATAGCCATATGAGCAGGATGCCCTTTGCCGAAAGGATCCTGTTTTTATATTTATTTTCTGTATTCATCTTTGTAGATTCCCATTTTATCAAAAGGCACGGGTTCGAATCCCGGGATCATGCGGAATGCCTTCGCATCGGGTTTGAGATTGAAATTCTTGTTCTTCATATCCACGAATCCCGGATCTTCCTTCGTCACCCAGTTGTTCCGACCATCCATCTGCGCATACTTGCCACCGAGCAGTTTGATCGGATTCTCCGGACCGCCGATGATCAGGTTCCCTTCGAGCAGGTTTCCCTGTGACCGCATGCCTTCCCATTCCTTGCCTTCCTGGATGACATCCAGGTATGGCAGCAGGGTCGGGTATTTCGTCGAGTAGGGGGGTGACCTGAAATCGATGTCTTTTTCCAGCCTTTTCCTCAGCAGTCCCTCTTTCCCAAACGTCTCCACGGCCTGCGCTGCGGCCCATGAGTAGTAGTGGGCTGAGTTCACGGCCGTATGGGAAATCGGATTGATGACGATGTTGTTCCGCATCACCAGATGCCAGCCCGTATTGCTGAAGAGCACGCCATGGTCGGTCTTCATGTTGTTGAACACATTGCCGTAGACGTACACGTCGGCGGATGAGTCGTCGCAGTAGATGCCCATGGTCATGCGGTTGGCATTGCCGCAGTTGTCGAGGTAATTGTACCTGACCACATTCCCCCTGTCGCTCGGGTTCCTTCCGATGTACCAGGGTGATGTATCATTCGAATTCAGGGTGACATCATGGATATGGTTGTACTCGAACACATGGTCGTTGCCATGGACGAAGATCCCGTGCCAGTCGGAGTTAAAGATCTCATTATGCGATACTTTGTTCCCGCATCCGTCCACCCTGATGCCGGCCCATGTGAACTTGTTGCGCCGGGTATAATTGTGGATCCTGCAGTTGCGGGCATAGCTGTTGCCCGGTGTGAGCGTCTTTTTGTCACCGCCGCTGATGTAGATGCCTCCGCTGCCGGTATTGTACACATCACAACTCAATACGCCGTTGTTGCTGCCGGCGTTCCTGTTCCATGCGGTGTTGCTGTAGATATGATTCTGCAGACTTCCTACCTGTCGTGACATCGGTTCGCCTACATAATCATCCACAGAGGTCGTTTCGTCGAGCAACCTTGCGCCTTGTCCCATGAAGATCCCGGATGTGCCGACATTCCTGACGGTGCAGCCGGCTATGAGCGTGTAATGGCTGCGTTCGACGTATATGCCGATGCCCCTTCCCGCTTCGACGGTCAGTCCTTTCAGCTGTACATGCTTTGTGCCTTCCAGTGCGATGATGGGGTCCTCGAGTATGGACACCTGTACGAGCGAACCTTTCATCGCTGTTGGCGGCCAGAAATACAACATGCCGGTGGTTTCGTCAACGAACCATTCCCCGGGGCTGTCAAGTTCTTCGAGGATATTGATGGCCACATATTCCTGGTAATCCCTGCCTGCCGCCACGCCATAGAGATGCGGCTTGCCAAGCTTCACCTGCCCGGTGATGGTGTCGATGTATTCGATCGAATTGTAGTCATCTGCATACCCATAGTTCATGGTGCCCTGTATCCAGATATTTTTTTGTCCGGCCCATTTCTTGTGCCGGTCATCGGTATATGCGAAAATGGGTCCACGGTTCGATTTATCGCCGATCCTCGGCACGGACCCCTTATCGGTCACTTTGCCGATCTTCATGGCGCCGCTATTGGGGTAGCGCGACAGGGTCATGGGTTCTCCGTTGAAGAAGAGTTCGAGGGTGGCAGGTACGACGGGTAGGGCGTGACCATACTGCCGGTGCCGGCCTAAGTCTTTTATCCCTTCAGCACGCAGGTCGGCCTGAAGAACCTTTCCCCTTGCCTGTACTTCAAGACGGTCAAGGATCTTTTGGTCCCTGACAAGACTGAATTTTCCGGGTTGGATCGTCTTTCCGCCTGTAATGCTCACCTTCTCGCCGGCAGCGGCCGCCCACACGACAGGGGCATCCTTGTCACCGGCATCCGCCTCGTTCAATGCAAATGTGGATGACAGGTCGTAAGTGCCTTCATGGATGATCACCTTCAGTCCTCCGCGGGGAATGCCGTTTTTTTTCTTGTACGCTCTGATGCGATCCCTGGCCGCTTCCAGTGTGGCGACCGGCTTCCCTGCCGTGCCGTTTTGCTTGTCATCACCTTTCACGGATACGTGTATGTCTTGGGCATTCAGCCGGGTGCAGACCAGGGCCATCACGGCCATTGCACAGAAGACTTGTCGTTTGAACATGTTGTGGAT
>JBIKIB010000062.1:0-13809 GCA_044361845.1 Chitinophagaceae bacterium
AAATGTTGTAGCGGGTCACTCAATATCCTGTTTTCACTGATGTTTGATGGATTGCGCTGCTCATTTCCCGTATGAGTGAGATGTCTTTTTCAATGGCATTACCCACTACGATCAGGTCGGCACCAGACTTGCAGTTCAGGTATGCTTTTTCGGGGTCGGTGATGCCTCCGCCAACGATGACGGGGATGCTTATATGCTTTGCGACTGCCGCGATCATGTCTTCATGGATCGGTTTTTTTGCACCGCTGCCGGCATCCATGTAAATGAGTTTCTGACCGAGCATTTCCCCGGCCATGGCGGTGCAGACGGCAATTTCGTATTTATCTGCCGGTATCGGACTGGCATTGCTGATATAGGAAACGGTGGTCGGTGCCCCTCCGTCGATGACCATATAACCTGTGGAAATGATCTCCAGACCACTTTGCCGGACGGCAGCGGCTGATATGACATGTTGCCCGATCAGCAGTTCCGGGTTTCTGCCGGAGATGAGCGACAGGTATAAAAGTGCGTCTGCATGTCGCGTGAGTTGAGACGGGCTTCCGGGGAACAGGATGACCGGGATGTTACAGTTCTGTTTGATCCTGCTGACCACTTCATCCAGATGATTTGTGACGACGAGGCTGCCCCCAACAAGGATATAATCCACTGTTGCTTCAACCGCTTTCCTGCAAAGATCGTCCGCCTTTCTCCCATCAACCTTATCAGGGTCGACCAGAACGGCAAAGGATTTCAGACCTTTGGTCTTTTTATCTAAAAGTGACTGATATATCCCTTGTGGCATCCGTGGAACAGATATTCGTGCAAAAATGCAAAAGTTTTTTCAAATAGGTCTGTTTAAAAGTAGCGATTTTCATGCATTCAAAGGCGAATAGGGATCCCTATCCCTTGCTTTCACCCGCACTGATCAACGAAACATATTCATGCTTGAACCTCAATAATTTAAATAAAATTATTTTCCAAATAAACTTTGTCCATCATTGTGTAAAAATGAAGAATCCGCTGCCCTTATGGATTCCCTGTGCTTTTCCACATTCTGTTGATATTTATGCGTTTGTCAGTACAATAAACGAAAATATTTTCGTCCTCCTGTGCTTATCAGATGCAGTAGCTAAAAGTCATTATAAACGTATCATAATATCCGCAACATGCCCGCTAAAACAAAACAAAACACCCCTCTGGGACTCCAATTCAAGCGTCATTTCACATCATCCGATGTCAGTGCCATCGATATGTTCGAATATGACTTTCGCACATCCATCATCAGAAACCCCAGTGGGGAGGTGGTGTTCGAGATGACGAATGTGGAAGTCCCCCGTCAATGGAGTCAGATCGCGACAGACATCATTGCCCAGAAATATTTCCGGAAGGCGGGTGTTCCCCAGCCGGATGGTTCAATGGGTCGTGAGACATCCGCAAAGCAGGTCGCACACCGCATGGCCAACTGCTGGCGTGTGTGGGGTGAGCGTTACGGATACTTCGCGACAGCGGAAGATGCACAAGTGTTCTATGAGGAATTGATGTACTGTATCCTGAACCAGGCCTGTGTGCCCAATTCACCGCAGTGGTTCAATACCGGTTTATATGAAAGCTATGGCATCAAGGGTAAGCCACAGGGGCATTTTTATGTGGATCCTGTAAAGGGAACACTGGAGAAGTCAACATCCGCCTACGAGCGTCCACAGCCCCATGCCTGCTTCATTCTGAGTGTCAATGATGATCTGGTGAATGATGGTGGCATCATGGATCTGTGGGTCCGCGAGGCGCGCATTTTCAAGTATGGTTCCGGTGTGGGTACGAACTTCTCCAATCTTCGCGGAGAGGGTGAAAAGTTGAGCGGTGGTGGTACTTCTTCCGGTCTGATGAGTTTTCTCAAAATCGGCGACCGTGCTGCAGGCGCCATCAAAAGTGGCGGAACGACCCGCCGTGCTGCCAAGATGGTGTGTTTGGACCTTGACCATCCCGAGATCGAACTCTTCATCGACTGGAAGGTCGAAG
Organism: Chitinophagaceae bacterium; assembly: GCA_044361845.1. Taxonomy (GTDB): domain Bacteria; phylum Bacteroidota; class Bacteroidia; order Chitinophagales; family Chitinophagaceae; genus Pollutibacter. The sequence goes on from JBIKIB010000062.1 coordinate 1,996, forward strand.
AAGAAAAGAAAGTCGCCGCCCTTATCGCAGCCGGTTATCCGAGCGATTATGAAGGGGAGGCATACCGGACGGTGAGCGGACAGAATTCCAATAATTCTCTGCGGATACCAAATTCGTTCTTCGAAAAGCTGGAAAAAGGGGAGGATTGGGAACTTACAGGCCGCATGGACGGCAGGGTGATGAAAAAGATTTCCTCCAGGGCGCTGTGGGATAAGATCTCCTATGCAGCATGGCGTTGTGCAGATCCGGGTACCCAATACGACACGACCATCAACGAGTGGCATACCTGCCCTAAGGGTGGCCGTATCCGGGCCTCAAATCCATGCAGCGAGTATATGTTCCTGGATAATACAGCATGCAATCTTGCTTCAGTGAACCTTCGCAAGTTCTTCAGCGAAGACAACAACACCTTCGATGTAAAGGGTTTTGAATACACGGTTCGCCTCTGGACGACCGTTTTGGAGATATCCGTGCTGATGGCACAGTTCCCGAGCAAGGAAGTGGCCCAGTTGAGCTATGACTACCGCACGCTCGGTCTTGGATACGCGAACCTGGGAAGCATGCTGATGGTGAGTGGAATTCCTTACGACAGCGAAGAGGCCCGCGGCATTGCTGGCGCCATCACGGCCATCATGACGGGGATCTCCTATAGGACTTCTGCAGAACTAGCCCGTATCCAGGGCCCCTTCGCTAAGTACAGCGAAAATCGGGAAGATATGCTTCGGGTCATGCATAATCACCGGGCAGCAGCATACGATGCGGAAGATGCCTACGTAGGGCTAAGCATCAAGCCTTTGGGTATCAAAGCCCGCTATTGTCCTGATTACCTGCTCAGTGCGGCCTGTAAGGCATGGGATGATGCCGTTGAACTGGGTGAAAAATATGGATACCGCAATGCACAGACGACCGTGATCGCACCCACCGGAACCATTGGCTTGGTGATGGATTGCGATACAACAGGTGTGGAGCCTGATTTTGCACTGGTGAAATTCAAAAAGCTTTCAGGTGGCGGATATTTCAAGATCATCAACCAGTCTGTGCCACAGGCTCTCCGGAATCTCGGTTATAGTGAAAAGGATTCTGAAGCTGTCATTAAATACGCCGTCGGTTCAGCCAGTTTTTCCGGGGCTCCCTTCATCAACCACGAAACCCTCAGTGAGAAAGGATTCATTGCTCAGGAGATCCGAAAACTCGATGATGCGGTGAAATCAGCCTTTGAGATCGGTTTCGTCTTCAATGTGTACACCCTCGGTGAGGAATGCCTCAATCGCCTCGGATTCAAGCCGGAACAGTATTACAATTTCGACTGGAGTCTGCTGGAAGCCTTAGGGTTCACGTCATCCCAGATCGAGGCTGCCAACGACTATGCCTGTGGGACCATGACCATCGAAGGTGCACCTTTCCTGAAGGAGTCGCATTATCCCGTATTCGACTGTGCCAACAAGAATGGGAAAAAGGGCAAGCGTTTCATTCATGCCCACGGCCATATCCGCATGATGGCCGCTACCCAGCCATTCATTAGCGGTGCCATTTCCAAAACCATCAACCTGCCGAATGAAGCGACCAAGGATGAGATAGCGGATTGTTATCTGCTCAGCTGGCAGCTTGGACTGAAAGCATGTGCACTGTATCGCGATGGCTCCAAACTCAGCCAGCCACTCAGCACAAAAAGTGATTCCAAAAAAAGTGATAAGGAAACGGAGGAGACGGATAGCAAAGTCACCGGTGATAGCCCCCTTATTGATGTAGGCAAACTGACCGTGGAAGAACTGCTGGACGAATTGCAAAAGCGGATGCAGGCTTCGCCCGACACCAAACTGAAGCGCCAACTGTCTCGAATCGTTGAACGCAAGTCACTCACCGCCAAGAGAAGAGGATACACACAGAAGGCGAAGATCAACGGACAAACAATCTTCCTGCGTACCGGTGAGTACGGGGATGGAACCCTGGGAGAGATTTTCGTGGATCTGGCTAAAGAGGGATCCACCCTTAGAAGCCTGATGAATTGCTTCGCCATTTCGATATCTGTAGGGCTTCAATATGGTGTACCATTAGAGGAATTTGTCGAGAAGTTCGTGTTCACAAAGTTCGAACCTGCCGGAATGGTGGATCACCCCAACATCAAAAGCACCACATCAATCGTCGATTTCGTCTTCAGGGCCCTGGCTTATGAATACCTCGGACGCACAGACCTGGTTCATATCCTCGACAAACCTGAAATTGCAAATACCGGTACCGATGCCTGGGATGATGTAACGGAACAAGACCATCATAAAAAAACCCCTGAATTATCAGATGTCCGCGTGATCGCAGCAGCATCACCCAACAGCGGTGGATCAGGCAATGCAGCAAAATCACAGCGCCTGGCTCCCCAAATGAAAATGGAATCCGTCACACAGGAGTTCATGAAAAATATGCAGAGTGATGCACCCACCTGTAACAACTGTGGCCATATCACCGTCCGCAGCGGGACCTGTTATAAATGCCTTAATTGCGGCACTAGCATGGGTTGCAGCTGATGTACATCCTTCGTATGCTTTGCGATCATTTTAGAAACACCCGGCTCCATTCGCCGGGTGTTTTTTTACAGGGTCGGGATGATAGAAGGATTTTTACCGATAGGGTTGAGGAAAATGCTACGGAAGATCACGGAATAATATATTATGATAATATATATATACATTCTGACATCATTTTTAGCGAGCTGTCATCGTTTTCGAATTGCCCGTTTTGTTTATCCGTACCTGGATTTTATCTTCTGAGTTGTTTACCTGAACCAATGCATGAACAGGGGTTTGCAAGCATTTGTAAATCCCTGTTTTGTTCCATTTGTCAGCTTCTTCCTTTTTATCGTCAGGATTCCGTTATTTTGAGGGATACATGAAAGTTGATGTCACATACGAAAAGCCTCAAGTGATACAGGCCCTTAGGTATCATTTCATCAAGAAGACGGAGATTCGCCTGATGCTGATCCTGGTCAATGTCTTTGCCTTATTTTCCGCCGTTATGTTTGCGGTCAAGTTGATCACACCCTTACCCTTTCTCATGAGTTCATTTCTATGGCTGGTGATGATGGTTGCTTTTTGGTTCTGGCTTCCAGAACTGATTTATCGTAAGAGTCGGACATTTCGTGATCATTTCAGGGTCCGCATCGAGGATCAGCATATGTTCATTGACACAGAAAAGGGGACCCGTTCCTGGGCCTGGAGGGAGTTCAGCACGTATTTTGAATCTCCCGGTTTTTTTCATTTGTATTTTGACAGCAGGAGTTTTTTTCTGTTGCCAAAAGATTGTTTTGAGGATCCGGATGAGATGAATGAAGCCCGGAAGCTGATGCGGGAGCGTATCATTGGCAAATGAGGCGGCCAATAAAAATGGGAGAATAATGTTCAGATCAGCGTTTTCTGCATGCTGAAATGGGGGATGGTGACTTCTTCAAACGGGTCGCCGAAAGTGGAATAACCGAGTTTTTCATAGAATCCGACAACCGTACTTCGGGCGTGCATGATGATTTTCCGGTATCCCCTGTCTCGGGCCACATTTTCGGCAAAATGTATGATCGAGGCGCCGACTCCTTTCCCTTGAAGATTTTTTTGTACTGCCATCTGCCGTAGTTTGCAGGTTTCCGGATCTTGTTCTGTCAGGATACAACAAGCGAGCATGATGTCTTCATCGAATGCTGCGATAAGGATGTCATGCAGGTCACGCTGCAGGTCATCTTCACTGAAGACCAGTCCAAGGGGTTTGCGCAGTATCTCATTTCGGAGTTCGACCATTTGATGGTATTCGGGGGATCCGTAAGTTATGACCCTGAGTGCCATATGAAGATTTTTGAATGATTGTATGTAACTTGAAGTTAGCTTAAAATGGTCCAATTCAGTATTTTGATCTCGGCTAAGTTCATGAGTTGCAGCTACCTGTAAACGGCTGATTGCCATCGGATGCTTTAAATGAGGAATTGTTTATTCACTCTTTTTCATGAAAACTTGTTTTTATCTCAAAAGCTATATTTTTGCACCCTAATTAACCAAATTTTAAAACAATGTCAGACATTTCAACAAGGGTAAAGAAGATCATCGTTGACAAGCTCGGCGTCGACGAGGCGGAAGTCACTTCTGAGGCTTCTTTCACCAATGATCTTGGTGCAGATTCCCTCGACACTGTAGAATTGATCATGGAGTTTGAAAAGGAATTCAACATATCCATACCTGATGAGCAGGCAGAGACCATCACCACGGTAGGTCAGGCTGTAGCATATCTTGAAGAGCACGCAAAGTAATCATCCCTGCAAAAAGGGAACCCCAACGTATGCAACTTAAAAGAGTAGTAGTTACAGGAATCGGCGCCATCACACCGATCGGCAATACTGCCAGTGAATATTGGCAGGGATTGATCAACGGTGTGTCCGGCGCCGATTTCATCACTCTTTTCGATGCATCGAAATTCAAGACCCGTTTCGCTTGCGAAGTGAAAGGGTTCGACCCGGTCGCATACTTCGACCGAAAGGAAGCCCGAAAACTGGATCGTTTCACACAGCTGGCTCTTGTAGCCAGTGATGAAGCCATTAAAGATGCGGGTATTTCGAAGGAAAACGTCAACCCCGACCGAACGGGTGTGATTTTTTCCAGTGGTATTGGCGGACTTCTCACTTTCCAGGAAGAGGTCATGGCCTACGCCAAAGGTGACGGTACACCCCGCTTCAATCCATTTTTCATCCCAAAGATGATCCTGGATATAGCAGCCGGCCAAATATCCATGCGCCATGGATTTCGAGGACCCAACTTCGCGGTGGTAAGTGCATGTGCATCCTCCACCCATGCGATCATGGAGGCCACCAATCTGATCCGTTTAGGCAAGGCAGACATCATCGTTGCCGGCGGCAGCGAGGCTGTCATCAGCGACGCCGGAGTGGCTGGCTTCAACGCCATGAAGGCACTCAGTGAGCGAAACGACGATCCCAAGACCGCCTCGAGGCCATTCGATAAACACAGGGATGGCTTTGTGATGGGTGAGGGCAGTGGTGCGCTCATTGTGGAAGAGTTGGAACACGCCATCCGCAGAGGGGCAAAAATCTATTGTGAGATCGCAGGCAGCGGTGCGACAGCCGATGCTTACCATATCACCGCCCCACACCCCGACGGGTTAGGAGCACTCAGCGTCATGCGTGCCTCTTTGGAGGATGGCGACATGGTCCCGGAGGATATCGATTACATCAATGTCCACGGAACATCCACACCACTCGGTGATATCGCTGAGACAAAGGCGATCAAAGGCGTATTTGGTGACCATTCCTACAACCTTAACATCAGTTCCACCAAGTCCATGACGGGGCATCTGCTGGGTGCGGCCGGAGCTGTAGAAGCCATCGCTTGCATTTTCTCCGTCATACATGATGTGATTCCCCCAACCATCAACCACAGTACTCCAGACCTCGAACTGGACCAGCAGCTCAAATTCACTTTCGACAAGCCAGTCCATCGCACAGTTCGTGCAGCATTAAGCAATACCTTTGGTTTCGGTGGACATAACGCTTCAGTAATCGTGAAGAAATATGTCAGATGATCACATCGAGGACTATATAGTTGTCCATGTCAGCATATCTCCGATAGCATGTCAATAATAAAACCGGTGGCATTTTTGCTTTCCTGGACGAGATATATTTTCGCCAGTAAGTCTGTACGCCTATATAACAGGCAGTTGTCGAATATTCTGGGATTTTCACCGGGCAATATGAACATTTATACCACCGCCCTGAGTCACCGCTCCGTAAGGGAAGGCACCGATCAGAACAACGAACGGCTGGAATATCTAGGGGATGCCGTCTTGAGTGGTATCGTCGCAGACTACCTGTTCATGCGGTATCCATACAAAGGCGAAGGATATCTGACGGAGATGCGGAGCAAGATGGTAAATCGCCAAACACTCAATGAGATCGCGCTGAAGATGGGCATAAAAAAAGTCACCATTTACAATAAAAGTGACAATTCCCTCAAGGTCAGCCAGATCTTTGGGAATACCCTGGAAGCACTGGTGGGTGCGATTTATCTTGACAAAGGCTATAACAGGACCAAGCGCTGGATTTTTAAGCGGATCATCACCCCACATATGTTCATGGAAGATCTGGAGAATCTGGAGATCAACCATAAGAACAAGCTATATGGTTGGGCAAACAAAAACGGCAAGGTCCTTGAATTCGAGACGCTGGATGAGCGTATGGAAAAGGGTCGCAGGCTATTCCGGGTCGGAGCTGTCGTGGATGGAGAATTGATCTCCGAAGGTAAAGCGTATAACAAAAAAGATGCGAGCCAGATAGCAGCTCAGGTGGCTGTTGATAAACTGGGCATCATCTGAGATTCCTTACTTCCTGCAATTATTCCGTTGCCCCCCTGTCCTGACAGAGCTCAATGAGTACGCCGCCCGTCTGTTTTGGATGTACAAAACAAACCCATTTATTGTCCGCCCCCATCTTCGGTTCGCTGTTCAGCAGCTGAAATCCCGCATCACTCAGCCGCTGCATCTCTGCACGAATGTCGTCTGTTTCAAATGCTATATGGTGGAGACCCTCACCCCTGCTTTCAATAAAACGTGAAATCACCCCATTAGGGTCTGTCCCCTCCAGCAGTTCGATCTTGGTTTGACCCTGACGAAAAAAAGCGGTATTCACTTTTTCCCCCAGAACAGTCTCTTGCTTGTAGCATCCGGTGTTCAGGAGTGTCTCATATAGTGGGATGGCCATATCCAACCCTTTTACTGCGATCCCGATATGTTCTACCTTTATCATGCTGTAAAAATAGTCATCCAAACAAAATGGAACGAAATCCATTGGCATGAGATTCATCATGCTCAGAGGCAGTTCCTGATTCTGCCGTTAAAAAACTTGACACAATGCGCAATATGCCAATCTACCTCGATAATCATGCGACAACGCCCTGCGACCCGCGCGTAGTGGAGGAGATGCTGCCATGGTTCACCAGGGATTTTGGGAATGCATCCAGCCGCCAGCATGCGTATGGGTGGACGGCTTCCGAGGCTGTAAAAAAGGCCAGGGAAGAAGTCGCTTCGCTGATCGGGGCAATTCCGGAGGAGATCATCTTCACGTCGTGTGCCACTGAAAGCATTAATATCGCCATTAAAGGTGCCGCAGAAATGTATATGAACAAGGGGCGACACATCATCACATGTGCCACGGAGCACGCTGCGGTACTGGACACCTGTAAGCAGCTTGAGGCATCCGGCTTTAGGGTGACGATCCTCGGTGTGAACGGCCAGGGACTTCTCGATCCGGATGAATTCCTTGCCGCCATAGCACCAGATACGATCCTCGCTGCCATAATGATGGCGAATAATGAGACCGGTTTGGTACAGGATATCGCCACCTTCGGCCAAATCTGCCACGAACGGAAGATTCTCTTTTTTTCCGATGCGACACAGGCCGGAGGAAAGATGCCGATAGATGTCCATGCACAAGGGGTGGACATGATAAGCCTTTCGGCGCATAAATTCTACGGCCCAAAAGGTGTTGGTGCACTCTATGTGCGCAGACGAGATCCCCGTGTGCGGCTGACACCTCTTTTTAATGGTGGGGGACATGAGAAAGGGATACGCAGCGGGACGTTGAATGTACCCGGCATTGTGGGACTTGGTTGTGCAGCCGCGCTGGCATCACAGGAGATGGACGCTGATATGTACCGCATTGGCATCTTGCGCGATCGGATAGAAAAATCCATCAGCAGGGAGCCGGAAGTCTTTGTGAATGCCGGTAATTCGCCACGACTAGCCACGGTCAGCAGCCTTTCGTTTCGGTTTACGGAAGGGCAGGCCCTGTCGGGAATTGTCAACCGCACAATCGCAGTATCATCCGGATCCGCCTGCACTTCTGCTTCTATGGATCCTTCACACGTCTTGATGGCCATGGGCCTCGGCAGAGACCTTGCACACGCAACCCTCCGCATCAGCCTCGGTCGGTTCACTACCGATAATGATGCTGATCAAGCTGTGAACCATATCCTGGATGCTGTGAGGACGCTCCGGTCAGAAGGTCAGATCTGGACACTTACCAGCAAAGAAGTGCCCGATGCCTTGGATGAATGGGCCCATCCGGATCTGAAGGGCATGTCGGCTGGCAGCCTTTGAACAGAAAAGTGGATGCGCCGGATATCTTCCTAATTTTGTATGGGAAATTTGACAACCCTGAGGGCATTTTTTGCGTTACATAAAAAACTGACAGACTATGACGACCACAGCGATGATGAACGGCCTGTTCATAAGTGAGAAGGCATTGCAGCGTGTCGAAACCTTGATGAGAGAGGAAGGCCGCAGCGGGGATCATTTCATCCGGGTCAGTGTGGTCAGCGGTGGCTGTTCCGGACTGAGCTACAAGATGGAATTCGATAATATTGCTAAACCCGCTGACCAGATCTTCGAAGACAAGGGTATGAAGATCGTGACGGACATGAAAAGCGTTCTCTATTTGTTCAATACGATGCTTGAATATTCTGATGGGTTGGACGGAAAGGGTTTTCATTTTATCAACCCGAACGCCAGCAGGACCTGTGCCTGTGGGGAGAGTTTCGCAGTGTAAACTGTCACAAATATCATTCATCGATGGCTGACGAGTTCCGGGTCATTGATCTATTGATCATTCTTCAAGTGACAAAAGCCCGGGATTCATTTCTTCAGGAACGGAAGGATGATCTGATGTCCGGCTTTCCACAACCGTAAGAGGTACTTTCCGCTGACCAAATTTCTCAGGTTTATTTCCCAATGCTCACCAGGATTCAGACGGATGATGTCTTTGATCTTGCCGGATATGTCGATGATTTCTGCGCTATGGATGCCTTTGGGGTCAGTGGCAATGACCCTGATCATATCTCCTGCAGGGTTTGGGAAGATCCGGAAGTTTTGATCTCCCTTGAAATAAAGTGATCTGATGGCGGATCGTATGGTGTCTTTTTCAGGTTTTATGGCAAGAACCCGGTAGTGGTTCCATCCGGGAAGGGGGCTTGTGTCAACCATGGAGGATACTTGTTGTACCCGTCCTTCATGCATGGGAAATGCTCCGATCAGTGCATATTCGCCATGGCTTCCACTGCGTTCGACAAGGCATTCAACCCCCATGGCCAATCCTTCTAGTAACCATTTGATCTCGGCAGTTCTGTCGCGTTTGATGGCCTCGAGTTTTATGCCTGTGCCGTTCAGTACGGCATTCAGGCTTGAATAGGCTAGCGTGAAGGGTGTAAACTGGGTCGTGGGGTGGTTGCTGTTGATGTAACCCCTGACGCCATTCCCGATCACTTCAGGAGCGAACCCCAGCAGCTCCCACTGTAACCCGTTACCCCGGTCTTCATATTGTGCGATGCGGAGCCTGCTGCTCCATGCATTTGTTGCCGGTGAGTCTACTGGTCGTCTCCAGCTTAGCATCAATGAGGCTTCCGTATGGATGCTGCCGCTATCAACTATTATATCCCAATATTCTTCCCGGCTTACTTTTTCAAGGGGTGGGTCAGAAACCAAATATGATTTTCCGAATGGTACATTGTGATATTCGACCCGGTAAGCGGCATATCCGGTATCTTTTTTTACCAGTTTCACCGGAGCGAATACGGTATCCCTGCCTACCGGTATCTCTCCGGTACCCGGGGTTGTTGTCACCCATCTGAACGGGCCATTCACGAAGCTTTTCTCCCAACCTCCGGTACTGTCTCCGTACATGTTTTTCTTTCCGGTGATCCGGGTGCCGGAAAATGACAAAAGGGTTTCGCTACCCGACCTGATATTGCCTGAGGAGAGTGTCAATCTCCTGCTCACATGGGTGGGCTTTGACAATAACAAATCCCCCTGGATCTTATCTACCACCAGACCACGGATGGTATCCGGCAGTCCGTCGCCTGTCATCTGCTGGTCGTTTCCTGTGAAATGGTAGATCGCATCCTTATGAAAAAGCCGGGATGATGTGCGGATATTTCCGAGGTTACCGGTTTTGGTTATCCCGTCTGCCGATCCGATCTCCAGTGTGGCACCTTGTTCGTTCCTGAAGCTTCCCTCACCGGTCAGCACATGAAGTCCCAATTTTAGGGTTGAGGAATCCCGGTTGAAGAATTGTTGTCCGGCATAGGGGAGGGATATGTCCCGTTCGAGTGTCATGACCTTTCCTGGCAGGAGCTCCATATTCCTGAAATTCTTTTGAAGGGTAAGGGTTCCATTTCCTTTTATGGAAGCCGGGAACTTATCCGCGAAAAGGATGCTTCGCCCTGTGTTGCCAGTTGTCACAGGGGAGACTGTGAGCATTCCGAGTATGTCGAGGTCTCCTTTCAGCCGGATATTTGCCGTCATGGTGGAAGTGAGTGAGGCGCCACTGCCGATGACACAGTTACCATTGATCAGAAGATCTGATGCACCGCTGCCGCTGTATGATTTCGAGCCTCCTGCTGCTATGGCGCTAAATGTTAGCGACCCGAAAGTATTCCCGGTGAGGGAAACGGTATACCCCGACCCTCCGGGTACATCGAATTCAAAAATACCATGGTCTGTGCCTGCTGACATAGATAGACGGTCGATGATCTTTGCATTGCCGCGCTGGGTGTTATGAACATACTTCGCCCCGTTGCCGATGTGCATGAACCCTGTAAGGGTCAGTGATTCTCCGGATGAAGCCCCGGAAGCATTGCGCATTTCAGCACCTTCTCCCAACCAGAGTGACTCTCCGGTACCTGTGACCAGCAACCCGGGACTGCCGATATTGGAGATGGGCAGGTGCAGGGTGATCTTTTTTCCTGCCGCCGGCAGCATGTGCAGGGTCGATAGTGAGACGGATGCATTTCCTCCTGGCAGTTTTACCACATAATTGTCCTGGACCATGCTATTGTCCAGCAGGACCATTGCGCCCTTCACCGGTATCCCATCCGGTGACCAGTTGGCAGCGTTTTGCCATTGATCGTCCCCTCCGCCACCATCCCATTTTTGTTGACTGAACAAGCCGGAACTCAATACATGCAACAAAACCCACACGCCGATCCTACCCATTGTTAATTTTTTTGGTCCAGATCAGCAATTTACAAGTGGGAAGAGCCGGTAATCAAGTACTTTAACCCGGAATTTGCTGTAATTTTCCCGTCTTCCTGTAATCTTGCATTGAATTAAGCATATGTGGTCGATCTGTAAAAAGGAGCTCAGTCAGTTCTTCGGCAGCCTTACAGGCTATGTCGCCATTCTTTTATTCCTGTTATTGAACGGCTTGTTCCTGTTTGTTTTCCCGGAATCCAACATTTTTGATTTCGGCTACGCGACCCTGGATAAATTCTTCGAGATCTCTCCGTGGGTGTTATTGTTACTGATCCCTGCGGTCACCATGCGGAGTTTTGCTGATGAGTTCAGGGCCGGGACCTATGAGATCTTGCTGACCAGACCACTCAGCCATTGGCAGATCATCACCGGGAAATACCTGTCATCCCTGATCATTGTGGTCATCGCTATCGTTCCGACAATGCTATATGTATTTTCTGTGGATCGCCTTTCTGCCGCTGGCATTGACGCCGGGGGGATTGCCGGTTCGTATATCGGTCTGTTTTTCCTCGCAGCCGTGTTCGCATCGATCGGTATCTTCTGCAGCAGCCTGAGTGGTAATTCCGTCGTTGCATTTCTGCTGGGTGCAGCGGTCTGTTTCACGATTTATTCCGCTTTTTCCGCACTGGCCAGTCTGCCTGTGATGGCTGGCTGGCCGGGTTATTTTGTGGACATGATCGGTATCGACTCCCATTACCGGAGCATGAGTCGTGGTGTGATCGACACGAGGGATATCCTGTATTTTGGGAGCAC
>JBIKIB010000350.1:0-4230 GCA_044361845.1 Chitinophagaceae bacterium
ACGCCACGGAAAATCCTTTTGATGGTACGAACTGGACCGTCAACTTCGCGGCCGGGGAATTCGTGAAATTCATCAAGATAAAACTTGATCCCTCCACGATCGATCTCAGCAGCCGCTATGCACTTGGGTTTAAAGTCGCTGATGCCGGTGGTGAACAGATCAGCACCAGCAATCAGGCATTGGTGGAAATCGCCATCAAGAACAAGTTCGATGGCGTGTACAAACTTACAGGTACACTGGTGGATGCCGCAGCTCCAACCATCACCGCACTTTCACCGGTAGAAATAGCACTTGTCACCACTGGTGCCAATACGGTGGTCATGTATGATTTCTACTGGCCGGGATACTACCATCCCATCATGAGCGGCACCAGCCGCAGCGTATACGGCTCATACGCACCGGTATTCAAGATCGATGCGAACAACAATGTGATCGAAGTTGTCAATATTTATGGACAACCGGCATCCAATGGACGTAGCGCGAAACTGGATCCCACAGGTGTCAACAAATGGTATCCGGCAGAAAAGAAAATGGTTGTAAAATACCTCATGCTTCAGCCAGGTACAACAGTCCGTACCACATACGATGAAGTCTTCACATATGTAGGTCCGAGATAACATCTCTTTTTCAGTCACTTGCAAAGCCGCCCTCACCAGGGGCGGCTTTTTTTTACATGAATATGTCAACCATATAGACTCTTTGAAATCATATTGCCATCGGGACTCCTGATCGATTCATTACTTTTGAAAAAAAAACCGGATGACAAGAATATCGAACAAAATGACGTCCATCAGACTTTTCAGCATGCACGTCCTTTTCTCAACCCTTGTGGCAGCGATGATCATGGGTTGCAGCACACAAAAATCATCCAACACCCAAAGCACCAACTTCATCGCGCCCGATTATGTGAAAAAAGACTACAAAAAAATTCTGGTCATCTGCCGCATCGATCCCGAGACCTATCGCAAACGCATTGAAAAAGGCATTGTCTCCGAATTGAATGACCACCGGTATAATGCAGGCCCCGCCTACGCATTCGTCACCCAAGACCTGATAAGGGACTCCCTGAAGCTGCGAAGCACCGTGGAAGCGTTGGGCTATGATGCCGCCATCCTCCTCACCTACCTGGGACAAATGACTTCCGTTCAGGATCAATACACCCTAAACGGAAATATGTACAGCGTTCTCGCAGGCTCCTACCCTGTTGTGGATCTAGAGACCAGTGCGCAAAAAATTGCGTACTTTCAAACTGATTTCTTCATCGCCGGCAAACGCGGAACACAATGGAGATCGAATGTGCGTGCAAAACTTGGCCGTGACCTGGACATCGCAACACAACAGATGGCCATGGAGCTGCGTAAAAAAATGCAGGCTGACCGGATTTTTTGAACTGGAAAGACAGCAGCAAAACCCCAATCAGGATGACAGGTATGATTCTCCCATCCACTATTCAATTGCTGCGATTCAAATTCTCTTTATTCCTTGCTCCCGTTTTCTTTTTCGCGCTGAGTGAAGCAGAGCATCCAGACACGTTCCGGTCCATTTGCATTTTCATCATCCTGCATCTGCTCGTATACCCTGCCAGCAATGGCTATAACTCATACATGGACAGGGATGAAGGCCCGATAGGCGGCATTTCCAAGCCCATGCTACCGACCCCTCAACTCCTCCATGCGGTGAACCTGATGGATATATCAGCCATCCTCATTGGCCTCTTGATGAGTATATGGTTCGCTGTCGGACTTGCAACATACATCCTGCTATCCAGAGCATATAGTTTTCGGGGCATCCGCCTCAAAAAATATCCGCTGATGGCGTATCTTACAGTCATCCTGTGTCAAGGCGGATTGACCTTTGCCCTGGTGTTTTACGGATGCTCCGGCGAAACACCTTTTAAGGTCCCATACCTGCCGATGACCATCGCTGCCATGCTGGTCGGTGGGGCATACCCGCTGACACAGATCTATCAGCATCAGGCGGATGAAAAAGATGGCGTGAGAACGATCAGCATGTTGCTGGGGATAAAAGGTACTTTTATTTTTTGCGGGGCGCTGTATACCTTGGCCTCATGCCTGCTCGGATGGCACTATATCCAGCAAGACAGGATAATGTATTTCGCAGTGTTCATGACCCTGATGTTACCGGTGGCAGCCGTATTCACCCGCTGGGCCTTTGCCGTTTGGCAGGATCCACAGGCAGCGAACTTCAGGTACACCATGCACATGAATACCATTGCGGCTTTGTCCACTGGCATCGCTTTCATCATGCTGACCTTCATAAGACAAATTGAGTAAAATAATCGCCATAGCCACCGCGGTACCACAATACCGACACAGACAGGACGACATCCTGCAGTTCATGCAACAAGCATACGCACTACCGGAAACGGATAAACGAAAAGTACGCTTCCTCTATCACCAAAGTGGTATAGCCCATCGGCACTCGGTGATCCCCGACTACGGACTGCCTATGTCTGAATGGGAATTCTACCCCAGGAATGAAGATCTCGAGCCATTCCCCTCCATTGAATCAAGGATGAAATGGTATCGCAATTGCGCGGCACCCCTATCCGTTGATGCCATCCGTCAATGCCTGGGACACCAGATCCTTCCTCAGGAGATCACACACCTCATCACCGTCAGCTGTACCGGTATGAGCGCACCGGGCCTCGACCTGGAAGTCATGGAACGTATGAACCTTCCTCGTAACATCTATAGGACTTCCGTCAACTTCATGGGATGTTATGCCGCCATACACGCGATGAAAATGGGGGATATGATCTGCAAAGCGGAAAAGAATGCCCGCGTGCTCATCGTTTGTACCGAAATATGCACCCTGCACTTCCAACATGATGCCAGCATGGACAACATCGCATCCGGTTTACTTTTCGCCGATGGTGCCGCAGCCATCCTGATGGCCAATGACGAACACCCGATAAAAGGCCTCCACCTGGACGGATTCTACAGCGAGGTCGTCCCAAAAGGAAAGGACGACATGACCTGGGAGATCTCCTCCACAGGATTCCTGATGACACTCAGCGGCTATGTCCCCAGCCTGATTGGCGAAGACATAGAAAGCCTTGTCCTACGCGGATTGCAGCATTCCGGAAGAAAAAAAGAAGACATCACCCACTGGTGCATACATCCCGGCGGGAAAAAAATCATTGATGCCGTCGAAAAAAAACTCGACCTCGAACCGTCAGATACCAGGATCAGCCGGCAGGTACTCAACCAATATGGTAATATGTCCTCCCCTACCATTCTCTTCGTACTGAAAGAAATGATGCAACATTTCGATGATCATGAGCAGCATGATGTTTTTGGACTGGCATTCGGACCGGGCCTCACCATGGAAACATTCGTGGCATCTCAAAAGCCCATCAATAAGCAAGCCTGATGGACTTTTCAAAAAGATCATATGACCCGGAACTGCTTGACAGGGACGATATTCCGTTCCGGGATATTGAACGAAATATGCAGGAGCTTGACACCATCAACACAAGGCTCGGCGGTCATCGCATCACCATCAAAGGCTTCAGCGATCTCATCGGCAGTAGGACGCATGTCAGCGTATGTGAAATCGGTTGCGGAGGAGGTGATAACCTAAAAGCCCTGAGGCGATGGGCTGCTAAAAAGAATATTACCCTTTCCATGACAGGCATCGATATTAAATCAGCCTGCATCGACTTTGCGGCACAGCAATGCGAAAGTCCGAATAATGTAGCATGGATATGTTCTGACTACAGAAAAATAACCTTGGATCCCAGGCCCGATATCATTTTTTGTTCCCTTTTCTGCCACCATTTCAGCGAGGAAGGCGTTGAAGACATCCTTTCATGGATGCATACAAATAGCAGCATAGGATTCTTCATCAACGACCTACAACGACACCCGATCGCATATCATGCCATCTCATTACTCACAAAGGTATTCTCCCGATCCTATCTGGTACAAAACGATGCACCCCTGAGTGTCCTCCGTGGATTCAGCCGCCAGGAACTGGAGCTGATCGCAAAGAAAGCCGCAAAGAAAAGCCCATTCATACACCGCATCACGAATGAATGGGCATTCCGGTGGCTACTGGTTGCGAGAAATAAAGAGATTCCTGAAATTGAGTGAACTCATGCCCATCATATCATCAAATAACCGGGAAGAAGCAGATGTTGACCTTGCCGTCGTAGGCGGTGGGCTAGCAGGCCTTTCATTGTCCATCCAGATGGCACACGCCGGA
>JBIKIB010000351.1:0-4217 GCA_044361845.1 Chitinophagaceae bacterium
CCAAGCAACCTTAAGGCCGGGAGGCCCGACATCATCCTCATCGTTTCGGAAGACAACGGTCCGGAGCTGGGTTGTTATGGCGACAAACAGGCCATCACACCCAGGCTTGATGCACTGGCGGCAGCAGGCACGCGATTTGCACGGGCCTATACGACCTATTCGCTATGCAGCCCGTCGAGGGCCTCGCTCTTCACCGGGCTGTATCCTCATCAGAACGGACAGGTTGGGCTGGCCACACATAAGTACCGCATGTATGATGGGATCCTTACGATGCCGGTCTTCATGAAGCAGGCGGGGTATCGAACCGGCATCCTGGGAAAGATTCATGTCAATCCGGAGTCATCCATCCCCTTCGACCATCGCGCGGTGCGGTCAGATAATTTCGGCAGAAAGGACATGGGAGAGTACTTGCAGCGATCGGAGGAATTCATCAAGGCATCTGCCCAGCCCTTTCTGCTGATGATCAATTTCCCGGATGCGCATTTCCCACTGGTCCGTCAGGCAGGGGGCATGCCTGCCAATCCCCGAAGCGGAAAGGATATGACAGGCACCCTTCCATTCGTCGGCGTGAGCAGTGACAGGCTTTTGGGATTCACGGCGGACTATTACAACTGCATGGAGCGGCTGGACCAGATGTGCGGGCAGGTATTTGATATGCTGAAGGCATCCGGAAGGGACCGGAACACCGTCATCATCTACCTCGGGGACCATGGAGCGCAGTTTTCCCGCGGCAAGCAGAGCAACTACGAAGCGGGCTTGCGCATCCCGCTGATCATATACGACCCGCGCGCAGGAAAGAAAAATATCGTTTCCAATTCATTCGTGTCGATCATCGACATCCTCCCCACGCTGATGGACATAGCCGGAGTGCATAAGCCTGCGGGCTTACCGGGCCAGTCGCTGATGCCGGCCACCCGCAAGGAATCCCTTGCTACCGAACGGAGATTTGTATTCTCCGCATGCGATGGCGGGACCTCTGTTTTCTTTCACCCGACAAGGGGCGTGAGGGATAAAAGATACAAACTCATCCGAAACCTGATGCCGGGCGTCAACCCCGACTTCATGCTTTACGCATCGCACTACAACCCACATTTCGCCGGCGGTACCGAAGAAGCCGAACTGGAAGGGGCATCCTCCCGCATCAGGCAGGCGTATGATACCTGGAGGCATCCACCGGCCTATGAACTGTACGACCTGAAAGAAGACCCCTTTGAATGGCAGAACCTTGCCGGATCGCCCGCATATGCAAAAGTGCAGCAAGAACTGCTGGAAGCATTGGCGCAATGGCAAACAGAAACCCGGGACCCACTCGCCGACAGCACCCTGCTCAAAGAATATATCGACGAAATGGAAGAAGTGCGAAAGCGATATCCCAATGACGGTTACCGGAAGGACAGCACATTCCGGTGGAAGTTCACGGACCGCTTCGGGGCATATGTGAGGAAGTCGGCATGAACGCGACATACCTACCACAAGCAGGTTAGCAAATTGTACTACCTTAGAAAAACCTAAGGTTAAAACATCCACCCTACTGACGCAGCAAATGAAATTAAAAAATAATAAGACGGACCTCAAGAAGATCGACCATAAAAGCATGGCGGATATCGTGGAGAGCCGTATCCGGGATTATATCCGGAATAATAGTTTCAAATCCGGCGACTCCCTGCCCAAAGAGATGGAGATCGCAGAATCACTGGGCGTGAGCCGCAACGTCGTGAGGGAAGCACTCAGCCGGCTTCGTATGCTCGGCATCATCGAATCGAAACGACGGTCGGGCATGGTGCTCGCCAGCCTCGATGTCATGAGCTCATTCGAGCGTGTCATGGACCCCGCATTCATCGGCGACCGAACGCTGCGCGACCTCTTTGAACTCAGGCTGACACTCGAAATGGGACTTGCCGACCTGCTGTATATGCGCCTGAGACAGCAAGACATCGACGAGCTGCAGGCCATCGCCCTCCAGCAACAGAAACACATGCCAGGTGAGAATACCTTTCGGATCAATCATGAGATCGCCTTCCACGGAAAACTCTACCAGATGACCGGCAACGACACGATGATGCGCTTCCAGAACCTGCTGCTGCCCATCTTCGGTTACGTATTGACGTTAGAAAGGGTCCCGATCATCGGAAAGGTCTCCCACATAGACCTGGTGGAGATCCTCCGTAACGGTGGCAAAGAGGATTTCCGGCAGGGTATGTTCCTGCACCTCGAACATCATTTCCTCAAAGTGAAATGACCGGCAGCGCTGATGGATATCACCTCCATGACCGAAAGAATTTGTTGAACCGCTGCAAAAAAAGGAGGATGCCCAGACACTGAAAATCCGTCACCAAAAAAAGTTCCGGTCTTCAGGGTCACCCATAGTACATTCGGGTTGAAGCCTTGACATCAACATGTCCACAACGATCGTCATCAGCCTGCACCCATCCATATAAATCCTAAAAATGCATATGAAACGATTGTTCGCCTCACTATGTTGCATCATCGTACTGAACACACAGGCACAGGACTGGCGCCCTGCCGGAGAACGCATCAAAACACCATGGTCCGATAAGGTCGACCCCTCCAACCCGCTACCCGAATACCCGCGTCCGCAGATGACCCGGGATGCCTGGCAGAACCTGAATGGTCTGTGGGACTACGCCATCCTGCCGCAGGGCAGCAATATGCCCACGAGCTTTGCAGGGAAGATACTGGTGCCCTACCCTGTTGAATCAAGCCTGTCGGGCGTTCAAAAAACCGTGGGTGACAAGAACGAACTCTGGTATCACCGCAGCTTCAGCACGCCCGCTGCATGGAAAGGGAAGAATGTCCTGTTGCATTTCGGGGCGGTAGACTGGAAGGCTGACATCTGGGTGAACGATGTGAAGGTCGGCACACATGTCGGCGGCTACACGCCCTTCAGCTTCGACATCACCCCCTACCTCACAAGATCCGGTGCACAGAAGCTTCTGGTAAGGGTATGGGATCCGACCGACAAGAGCTTCCAGCCTCGCGGCAAGCAGGTATCCGATCCGAGAGGCATCTGGTACACGGCCGTGACAGGCATCTGGCAGACCGTTTGGATGGAACCCGTCGCCCCGGCACATATCTCACATCTGAAGACGATACCGAATATCGATGGGGGCAACCTGACGGTAACGGCCACTGTACCGGCCAGCCAAGCGGGTGATATCGTGGAAGTGACCGTCATCGACAATGGCACGGTGAAAGGTAGCGGCCGCGGGGCCGCCGGACAGGAGGTCATGGTACCCGTCGCAGCAGCGAAACTCTGGAGTCCGGAATCCCCTTTCCTGTACGACATGGAAATATCCCTGCTGCGCAATGGCATCGCCATCGACAAGGTGAAGAGTTATGCCGGCATGCGGAAGATCGCGACCAAACAGGATAAAAACGGCGTGCACAGGCTTCAGCTCAACAATAAGGATTATTTCCAATTCGGTCCGCTCGACCAGGGCTGGTGGCCTGACGGACTGTATACCGCCCCGACGGATGAGGCGTTGCGGTACGATATCGTGAAGACAAAAGACCTCGGCTTCAACATGATCCGCAAGCATGTGAAGGTGGAACCGGCCCGCTGGTATCATCATTGCGACAAGGAAGGCATCCTCGTATGGCAAGACATGCCCAGCGGCGACAGAAATCCGAAATGGGAGACGCGGGTGTATTTCAGCGGACAAGAGCTGCAACGCAGCCAGGCGTCGGAACAGAACTTCCGCCAGGAATGGAAGGAGATCATGGACCTATCCGTGTCGAATCCAAGTGTAGTGGTATGGGTCCCCTTCAATGAAGCATGGGGACAGTTCAAGACGGCGGAGATCGCGGAGTGGACCAAGAACCACGATCCTTCGAGGCTTGTCAACCCCGCCAGCGGCGGCAACCACTACGATGTGGGGGATATGATCGACATGCACAACTATCCCGATCCGGTGATGGGACTATACGACAGCAAGCGGGTGAATGTACTGGGTGAATACGGTGGCATCGGTCTGGTGCTCGACACGCATCTGTGGGAGAAGAACCGCAACTGGGGTTACGTGCAGTACAAGACGGCTGAAGAAGCCACTGCCAAATATGTCGAGCTCGCACAGAAGCTAAAGGCGCTGATCCCATTTGGATATTCCGCGGCGGTGTATACCCAGACGACGGATGTGGAGATCGAAGTGAACGGACTCATCACATACGACAGGAAAGTGATCAAACTCGATGAGCAG
>JBIKIB010000352.1:0-4216 GCA_044361845.1 Chitinophagaceae bacterium
GAATGGCATGCAGTATGTCCAGATTCCTGCCTCCGAGTCCGATGCCGAGAATGGACCCATCAATCCAGTCCACACCGTTCGATAAAGCGGCTTCCGCATTGGCAATGGCCAATCCCAGGTTGTTGTGAGCATGAAAACCGAAGGTGGCATTTCGGACCGACCGGAGCGTCTCGTAGATTGAGGGAATCCTATCGGGGGTCAGATTCCCGCGAGAATCGGCGATATATACGACAATGGCGGAATCAGGAAGCTTCGAAAAACAGGACCGAATCCAATCACTGTCATAACAGCTGATGTTGGTCAGGTTAATCGCATAAGGCACCTGGTTCCTCTCGCAAACCTTTGCCAGCTTCGATGCCAGATCTACCCTCATGAGATCGACAGGTATCCTGATAAGGTCGACAAGACCCTTTCTTGAGGAAACCACAGACTCTGCATTCTCCACCGTGGGGCGGCACATCACAGCCAACCCGATTCCTTCACGAAGACCCTGCCATTTTTCCAATGACCCGGGCTTCATCGAGGCTGCTGCATGGAGTCCCGGTCGATCGTCGATGTACCCGACCTCGACGAAGTCCAAACACAGACCCAAGGCTTTTTCGACAACCCGATCCATCTGTGTTTCAGTGAAGGCCCAATCGTTCAGATAGCCGCCATCTCTGATCGTCACATCCAATAGGATCGGGGTCTCCCTAGACTCCTTAGCTGAAACCGAATCAACCAGGTCATCCTCTTTGACAATTCGCTCCATACATTCTTTTTTATGAATCTACAGATGCATCCATCGATGTCATCGCCCATCATTTCTGCGCTAACAGGATGAATGTACTATAAGAAAGACACCTATTGGAACCTTCAAGGTCCATCGGGCGCGATCGATTCGGATTTCAGAGGATTCCTTTTCAGGAAATAGTACCCTAATTGGAGCGGCATCAATGCTGTCAAAATGCCCTTGGATGGTGTCATTGGCGGAGCACATGGGAAATATCAGATATTCCGGTATATGCCTTCGTCGCCTGAATTCAGTTACGAAGATAGTTTTCAACTTCAGAAATATCAAGCGCCCAATGAAAGAAAAGATGATCGGGTAAACGTGGAATCGATTCAGCAATCGAATTGTACGTCAATGACTTAAATTCCTCTTGAGAACTGCAGCAGCTGCATATCTTCCCCTCAAAACTTCGAAACTCCACTGCAAAAGGTACGACTGCTGCCACGGCACTTTGAGCCGAAAGCCGTCGACAGCAACGAGTCGAAACCGGTCCGGGTCGTCGTTACGCCACTGTGGATGGCTTCGGAACCAGTGCTTGTGGAGAAATTGCTCCATGGCATGCAACCCTTTTGAGAACCAACGCAAGGGGCCTTTCGGGATGGACCTGTCCACAAATGAACGATAAGCATCCAAAGCATCCGGATGCATGCTAATGGGATTGGAGAAATGCGTGAATCCAGTCGCCATCTTCCTCGTTGCGAAGGTCCCTCTCGGTACACCCGACTCTTCAATGATCCTCCTTGGTATGGGTCGGTCGTATGCAGGATCGACAAGATAGGGCTCCATCTCCTTCGAAGCCGAAATCCTAAAAACAGCATCCGCTTGCTGAATGAACATCGCCTGAGGACTCACATCGATGTACCCGACACGTAGTCTGTGTTCAGTGGATGACAGGCAAGGAATTATATAAAGTCCCCAGTCCCTCCCATCATTGCCGGACAAGCGCCCGTTGTGTCCACTCCACATGACGTCACCGAGATTCCCGTTGATAAGGAGACTTTTTCCCAAATACCCCTCACAAGCAGACAGAAAAGGATAGTTGCTCAAGGCGCCAAGTGCGAATTCCGCATCGCATGCTTTGGGAGACGAAAGATGCACATACCGATCCGCCTCATGGACATCGAGCCCAATCCAGCCCAAAGGCCCCTTTCCGGAGTCTGCTACGGGCGATTCCGATCGGCTGTCAACCACACTGATGAACGTACGGCTGCCAAGTCCTGCACACACGACCGAATTCGCCAATGAATCGTAACCGGAGGAGCAGAGCACAGACTGCCCATACTGGAAAGTACGCCCTTCATGGGCCCCATTCTCAAAGAGACGACCGATCTCGGTCCTATAGATGGCAAGAAGGTTTGCGTAGTCGATGGGTTTCGGTACTGCCGAATAAGGGCTGCAACTCATTTCGAGACTGCAGTCTGCACGTATCCTGGTTTTGAAGTGGACTTTGAGCACACCTCCTCCTCTATGGAAAAGAGTGCCTGATGGTTGTCCAATTCCCGCACGGGCGGTTCGAAGTAGATCATAGGTGTAGAATGGATAGGCGTTAAGCGGTGCCGTTCCCGAAAGCTCCATCAGATGGATGATAGAGTTTGAGAGCATGACCTCGTCCTTCCTCCGCAGACTGTATATAGGGGCCGTATTATCGCTGCTGGTGTGGAACACGGCATGAGTACCATCGATGTGACATCCGGTCCCGAAGAATAGGGAGGCATTCCCCAATCCCGCCGCATCGAAGGAATCGTTCCATACGGCCTCTGCAAAGAACCCATCCCTCACCTCCACACCGGACCCATGGAAGACCTGAACGGCATCCACATTCTTCCAAAAGAAGACCGACCATGCGTTGGATGGAAGGTTGGGCAGATGATGGTATGAGAATCTGGGATTCATTTCACTCGTTTCAACAAAGTTTCGGGACAATTGTAAAAAAATGAAAACAATGGAAAACAAATGTATTGCCAAAGTATGAAAAGGAAAACCCTAAAATGCCCAGGATTTTTTTTTCAATGCACGTTCCGTCATATTTTGATATGGCCATGCGGTCAAATGAGATATCGAACGTTTTACTCCAGAAACAAGCTCTGCAGGATACCATCCAAAGGATCGGCCGATGTTCCTTCAGAGACTTGTATTTGATGAAGGCGTACCGACCCATCCACCCATAGCTGCCAATCCTCTAGGACTGCCGGCCCATCAACTTCCCCCGTCAACACGAGATGCACCTCGCCCTTGAACAGGCCCGGCGCATAGGCCTCCTTCCTCAGAAAGGCACGTGCCTATAGGACGTTCGACAGCCCCAACGGCTCCCGAGACATCCCGACCAACTTCCGCCGGACCTCCACCCTGTGCATACCTATCAACAGCGCATGCAGCACCGGCTCCTCCGACCCCGGGACGAAACCCTCTTCAACCTCCAGGTAACGATGACCGTGAAACCCCTCCGAGGGCAATCTTCCCGCCGTCCATCCCTTCCGCTCATTCACGTTACCTGCCCCCCATTCCCTTTCGATCGGCCATGGATGAGCCAGTCCCTCCCTGTATGGCTGAACCTTCCAATAATCCTCTGTCGCCTTTGCTTCAGATCCTGAAAGCCATGATCGCTCTTCCATGGCCCAATCGTCCAGGTTCGCCGGGCTAGCCGCCACCTGCAATTTTCCTCCGGCCACGATGGCGTTGTAGTATCCCGTCAACTGTTCGAGAAGGACGACCTTCGACCTGCCGTCCGTACAGATGTGGTGCATTATAGTGCTCCCCATTTTCTGTGCTACAGCATTCAATTGGTTCACCAGAAGGGGTAGATGAAGCGCTCAGGCTGATGAATACCCCATCCCCGGATCATGAGGCTCCCAAATAATACCACAACGCTTTCATCATCTTAACAATGCGGATGGAGCATCAAAAGCGAAATCATTTCGAAGAGTATGTCGAATATCCGGGTATCTTTTATGTAAAAGCACTTTTTTTGTTATGTACTTCACGGGTTTAATCCTTCAAAACCTTGAAGCTAAACATAACATCAATACAATTAAATTTCCTACCTTTGCAACGGCAGGTCTTACACGACCAGCTCCTGCTGAATCTCCCAGGGCCGGAAGGCAGCAAGGGTAGGTGGTTGAGCGGTGCGATGTAAATCACCTGCCATTTTTTTTATTATTCCGGATGCATGGATCGCAAAGGTTTCTCCGGCCCGATCCCTGATTTTCCTTCAAATATTCCAGCGATGAAATTCTTCATTGACACGGCAAACCTCGCCCAGATTAAAGAAGCCAACGAACTCGGCATCCTCGACGGCGTGACCACCAACCCCTCCCTTATGGCTCGGGAAGGTATCAAAGGCCGTGAGGCTATAGAGAACCACTACCTGGCCATCTGTGAGATGGTCGATGGTGATGTGAGTGCCGAAGTGATCGCAACAGACTTCGAAGGGATCCTGTCGGAAGG
>JBIKIB010000353.1:0-4207 GCA_044361845.1 Chitinophagaceae bacterium
TGGACAGGGAAGTTCTACACCAGCAGGATGTCGAGGACTTGTTAGGCAAGCGACCTTTTGAAGAGAAGAAAATTTTTGAAGAAATTCCTGAATTAAAAACAGAAGAAACAACCCCGGCAGATGTGATTATAGTTACGGATGCCGTTGCCGGGGAAGAAAAATCATCGGAGGTACCAGCCAGTTGAAGATATGGAGACATCATCCACAAAAGAGCTCATCCTAAGCCGGATTCGTAAGGCACTTGTCATCCCGACAACCTTGCCTTATCCCCGAAATGAGACGGAACTTCCACCCTTTCCTGAGGCTGATGATGATCTGTCGGTGATTTTTGCCACGGAATTCTCCCGCTTGTTGGGGCAATTCGCTTATTGCAACGGGGAAGAAGATCTTGTGGCTCAACTTAGCCTGCTCATCCAAAAGAAAGGGTGGCATAACATCTATTCCAAAGAAAAGTCTTTCATGGAACTTTTCCGAAAATGGGGTCTCGATGATGTTGGAAATGCACCATCCCTGGCAGATTGTGATGTGTCTGTCACAGGTTGTGAAGCGTTGGTAGCAAGAACTGGAAGCATCCTGCTGAGTGCTGCACAACCGGAGGGTCGAACAACGAGTGTTTATGCACCCGTTCATGTTTGTATTGCCTGGACATCACAGCTGGTTTACGATATAAGGGATGGATTGGCCATGGTACAGCAAAAATATGCCGGAAACCTTCCTTCCTCGATCACGCTCGCTTCCGGACCAAGTAGAACCGCTGATATTGAAAAGACTTTAGTGGTAGGTGTTCATGGTCCGAAAGAAGTCTATTGTTTTCTGGTGGAAGGATGACGCGAACGGACTGTCGCCTGACCTGACCTCATATTCGTATATTTTAACACCATGCAGATTCCCACAGGGAAAAAAGTATATTTCCTGTCCGATTTCCATTTAGGTGTACCGGACAGGGAAGCCAGTCTCCAAAGGGAGCGAAAAATCGTACGTTTCCTGGACGCCGCCAGGGATGATGCCGCATGTATTTTTATATTGGGCGACATGTTCGATTTCTGGTACGAATACCGCAGAACCGTTCCAAAAGGGTATGTCAGATTACTTGGAAAAATTGCAGAGATCGCTGATAGCGGAATTCCATTTCATTTTTTTGTTGGTAACCATGACATGTGGATGAGTGGGTACTTCGAAGCAGAACTTGGAATGCCTGTATACTTCGAGCCTAGGTCATTTCAATTCAACGAAAAGCGGTTCATGATCGGTCATGGTGATGGACTTGGTCCGGGGGACCATGGCTATAAGGTCCTTAAGAAAATATTCCGCAATCCTTTTTGCCAGGGTTTATTCGGGTTGATACCACCTTCCATCGGTATCGGTATTGCTGACTATTTCAGCAGGAGTAGCCGGGCTGCCACAGGTACAAAAGAGGATCGGTTTCTGGGGGAGGACCATGAATGGTTGGTCATCCATTCCAGGGATGTGTTGAAGACCCAACATTATGATTATTTTATTTTCGGGCATAGACATCTCCCCATCGACTTAGCACTTTCCGATAACAGCAGGTATTTGAACCTGGGAGACTGGATCCGTCATTTTTCCTATGCTGAATTCGACGGGAATGATCTGGTGATGAAATATTTCGAAGCATGAGGAAGATGATCACCATTTTGGTTCATTTCCTGATGATGGAACTTGCTGCACAAGACAGCTCCGATTTTCGTCATTTGCGTACCCTCAGGGGTGATTTCACTTCCTTTACGGTCGACAACCTCGGCAATATGTATGTCATCACGCGAGGAAATCAATTGAGGAAATACAATGCTTTGGGCGACTCCATGGGTGTTTTCAACGATGTGCGGCGATATGGTAAGCTCACACAGATCGATGCATCCAACCCGCTGAAGACCATACTTTTTTATAAGGATTTCAAAACGGTTGTCGTACTCGACCGGCTCATGAATCTGGTGAATACCATCGACCTCCGGAAACACCAACTCTTTCAGGTCAAGGTCGTAGCACAGTCTTATGATAATAAGATCTGGCTTTTCGACGAACAAGAGAGCCGGCTTCTGAAATTGTCAGGAGAAGGCAGACTTCTGGGTGAAACTGCTGAACTGCGACTGGTACTTGACGAAGCCCCATCACCGAGTTGCATCTTCGACCGAAATGGTTTTGTTTACCTCTACGATATGCAAGCCGGCCTGTTCGTCTTTGACTATTATGGGGCATTGAAAAACCGGGTGAGGATTGAAGGATGGAGTCATGTCCAGGTCATCGGAAATGTAGTTTATGGAAAGAAAGACGGACGGCTGATGCGTTATCGGACGGGCACATTGCAGATTGATGAAACGATCATGCCGCCTTTCATGCAGCAGGCCGATGATATGATGGTGTCATCGGAAGGGGTCTACGTATTATTGCCTTTCGGTATTTCGTTCTACCGCTATGACAGAGCAGGTTGAACGGATGCTCATAAAATACACAGGTAAACAGATGCCATGGATATTCGTGAATTTTTCGACATAACGGTATTGGATAACCGAATGTACGATTATGCCGTGGTGGCTGGCGTCATTCTTTTTTCTTTCTTCCTCAGGAAGCTTGCGGGTACCTATGTAACGCGCCTGCTTTTTTTCATATTCCGCCACATGGGATGGAAGGTCGACCACGAAGTTTTCACAAGGCTCATCCTTGGCCCGACCGTTGGGTTTCTGTTCCTTCTCATCGCCTATATATCACTCTCCGGATTGACATTCCCGGATACCCTGCGACATGCTTTTCTGAAGACCGACACACAGCGTGTGGTCCAGTCTTTTGCCATATCATTCGTGCTCCTTTCCTTTTTCCGCATGCTGCTTCGCAGCATAGATTATATCGCGATCGAGATGGAGAAGAGGGCCAACCTGACATCTGATCTGAGCGACAACCAGTTGGTGTTATTCTTCAAGGATTTCCTGAAGGTTGTCTTTATGATCATCGGCTTTTTGGCGATCCTTCGTTTCGCTTTCAATCAGGACATCACTAAGATATTAGCAGGTCTTAGCCTCATTGGTGCAGCCATTGCACTTGCCGCCCGCGAAAGTCTTGAAAACCTCATCGCATCTTTCATTATCTTTTTTGACAAGCCATTCATGACAGGTGACTTATTGAAAGTTGGAAATATCACAGGAACGGTCGAACGCATAGGATTGCGCAGTACTCGTATCCGCACACCTGAGAAGACCTATGTCACCATGCCGAATAAGCAAATGGTCGACAGCGTAGTCGACAACCTTACCCGGCGCTCTCAGCGAAGGGCGGAGTTGAAACTTGACATTGACCTCCGAACGGGGTCTGCGAAGTTGCAGGATCTGGTCGACGGCATCCACAGGATCCTGGAAAGTCCTATGGTCATGCAGAAGTCTGTATACATGTCGGATATCACGGCAGACTCGTACTTGATTCAATGTGAATATTTCACGGAATTGATAAGCATTGAGGAATTCAGCATTTTAAAACAGGATGTCAATTTAAAGGTCATCCGTTTATTGGAAGACTTGGATGTATCGATTGCAGGGGCTGAAAAAGCGGTGAAACTCAGAAGGCCATTGTGATGAAAAAAAGGCCAGCAATCCACAAGTGTCTTTATACATTCTAAGGATGACCATCGGAAATCGATTGTGCTCCTGAGGTCATTTGGGATCTTCCTGTGTGGAGAGTCCTGCTTTCATTTCTGATAGGAATGAGCGAATTTTCCGAAGTGTTTCGATCGCCTCAAATTTCTCTTTTGATTTTTTTGAATTCCTCATGAATTCGCGAGCGCCCTCGATGGTGTACTTTCGTTCACGAAGCAGGTGGTGGATGAGTTGCAGATTTTTGATATCCTCCGGCCTGAAGAAACGATCCCCTTTTTTATTTTTTCTGAGCTTGAAAACATCGAATTCTGATTCCCAATAGCGCAGCAGGGATGCATTCACTGAGAACATGGTTGCCACTTCTCCGATGGAATAATATTGTTTGGAGAACAAGAGATCGTCTGCCGGAATCTCTATCCTTGCGGCTTCAAGGCTCATCTCACGGATGGATTTACGACCTCTGCCTGATTTCTTCACCCCAATTTCCGAACTGGATTTTTTTACAGCATCTGACTCCAGTATTTCAATTTGGAATGGAATAGGCATTTCGACAGGCGTCTGGACATGAATGGTTTTTTGAATTTGAGGGGATTCATGACCGACAG
>JBIKIB010000354.1:0-4196 GCA_044361845.1 Chitinophagaceae bacterium
AAATGGCACTCCCGGAAGTGAATCCCGGATCCTGTAGTAGAAGATGTGAAGGTTTTTTTCCTTTTTCCCGCTAATGAAACCATCACCGAGCCATAAATACTGGTCATTGGGATATCGATGTTTGGGCAACTTGAACAGGGAAGGATCCTCCCTGTCGAGGCTATCCCAGGCAAATCGGATGGAATCGATCTGAGCCGTATGTGACCATGCCATGGAATTGTGGATCATTTTGAAACCATGAGGTGATGCATCGGATTCCGCATCCCTGATGATGGAATCGCTGAACCACCAGCAGACAGGCCCTTTTGGGTTTTTGCGTTGAAGGCGCCAGGCATCAATTCTTTTAGTGAATATACCATCCCCGCCGGACCAGCCTTTTTCACGTACAAACAATCCATTCAGATCATCAGCCTTGGTCACCGAGTACGGGATGTCAAATGCCTGTTTCGGCAATTGACATCCGCTCGATAAGGTCATCATCAACCCAACGCTGGAGGATAGGATCAGACGGAAAGGACTGCATGTGATCTGTGTCTTACGCATGGGTCATGATTGGGTTGGCTTCCACAGGTCTTCTATTTGCTCAAGTGTCTTTCCTTTTGTTTCGGGTATGTATTTCCAGATGAATATCGCTGCAGCGATGGAGAAACCCATGTAGATCCAGAAGGTTCCCGGAGGGCCAAGTGTTTCAAGAAGCAGTGGGAATGTCTGTGAAACGATGTACACACTGAGCCAAAGAAAAAATATGGCGATACCGGAAGCCCTGCCTCGTATGGATGTCGGGAAGATCTCTGCGATCACGACAAAGGTCAGCGGACCCAGGGAGATGGCGAAGAACGAGATGTATGACAGGATGAAGAAAAGCAACATGATGCCTGTGTAGTCGAAGTAGAAGAGCAGTCCAACCATGAAGAGGCTCACGGCCATGCCGGAGGCACCCAGCATCAGCAGGAATTTTCTTCCCCAGAGATCGACGTATTTGATGGCGACCCATGTCATCATGAAATTGATCGCACCAACTGACAGCGTCTGGAAAAGTGAACCCACTTCTCCGCTGCCGGCACTTTTAAAGATCATGGGGGCGTAGTACATGATGACGTTGATCCCTGAAATCTGAGAAAAGACAGCCAGCGCGATGCCAATGAAAAGGGCTCGCCTAAGTCCGGGTTTGAAAAGCTGTGCCAGTCCGGCATTCCCGCCGGTTGTTGTTTCTTCTCCTGCTGCAGTATCCGAGTCGGGAAGAAGCTTTGATATGTCTTGGGCTTCTTTGGTCCGGCCCCGAAGTGTTAGCCATCTCGGGGTCTCTGGAATACCCGCCAGCAGGATCATGAACAAGATGGATGGTATCAATCCGGATCCGAACATCCATCGCCATCCGATCTCCACATTCCAGGAGTGGTCATGCGTTGTGGCGATAAGGTAATTCACGATGTAGATGATCAGGATGCCTGTCACGATGCCCAGCTGATAAATGGTGATCAGTCGTCCCCGGTTTTTAGCAGGTGCGATCTCTGAGATGTACAGGGGTACTACGATGGATGCGATCCCAATGCCCAGGCCACCGATCAGGCGGAAGAATACGAAATAATTCAGGTCCAGATCAGGGATGATCCCGATGGAGGAGACGGCAAAAGCGGCCGCGGAAAGCAGCAGGCCGATCTTTCTTCCGACCGTATCGCTCAGCCAGCCTGCAAACGTCGACCCGATCAGGCAGCCGATGAGTGCACAGGAGGCCACCCACCCCTTCATGGCCGGTGTGAGGCTGAACTTCTCCTCCATGTATCCAATTGCACCGGAGATAACGGCTGTATCGTAACCGAAGAGTAGTCCCCCGATGGCGGCAACGGTTACGAACTTGTACAGCATTGCATTTGCGTTGTTTGGCATGGTTTCAGTTGCTTTTATGGAGGTTTTCGATCCTGATGCTTGCCTTGATGGTGATGCATCGGCTGACTTCTTCGTGGTGCACAGGACGAACGGTGTATGCACCGATCATTGCGGGTATGACGACCGTTTCAGCATAATGCAAATGAAATGGTTCGAACCTTTTTGCCGGACTTTCAATGATCACTTCTTCTCCCTCTACCAGGTTGATCACATTCACACTGCCATGGGTATCATGTGGTACGATATCAGTGAAGACATGTCTTTTTGTTTCGATGAAGTGTCCTTTGTGCAGTCCTGTTCTTTCTTCCATCCATCCGGGTCCTTCTGACACTTTTTCGAAATGGTTTATGAGGTTTGTGCGGACATAGGACTGGTTTGTTTCATTTTGCAATACGTTCCGGCCGTGTTCCAGCGATATCGGTCGTTGCTTTCCGTCCAGATCCAGCCGTCCCCAATCCCATAGTTTGAAGGTGAAGATGTAGGGTGTTGCACTGATTTCCAATACCACCGTATCCGCGCCTGAGCAATGTATCGTACCCGCCGGTATCAGCAGGTGGTCATGTTTTTTCACAGGCCAGCGGGCGACGAATTCTTCAGCATTGAATTCCCCATCTGTCGTATAAGCATTTTCCAGGCTTTCAAGCATGTTCCCCATGTTTGCATCATCCCTCATACCGAGGTATGCTATCGCATTCGGTTTTGCATCCATGATATAATAGCTTTCGTCCTGGGTATATGCCATGCCGAATTTATCCTTTATGTAGCTTTTTAACGGGTGCACCTGCAGGCTCAGATTCCCACCCTCCATGGTGTCCAGGAAGTCAAATCGTATCGGGAATTCCGCCCCGAAATGGTCAAATACAGCCTCTCCGAGAAGTTCAATGCTATGCATGAAGACGAGGTTGATGGCCGGGACTTCCATGCAGGCATCATCGAAACGGAACATGAGGGTGTTTTCCTCGGGCACGCAGTCGAAACCCCATGCATAATTGATGGAATCCTTTTCAAGGTCGAACTTATCCTTGAGCCATTGACCACCCCATGGACCAGGATCGAAAAACGGGACCAACCGTAGGGGCCTGCTAACGGCCATGGCCATCGCGTGTCGATAGTTGGCGGCATCCACCATCACCGGGTCATCCTGACGGGTTGTATCCAGCACGAGATCCCATCTTCCAATGAGTTCCTTTTTCAGCCTGTCGCAAACCCTCCAGTCCACGAAAAATGCTCTTTTGTATTTATACGCGAAATCATCTTGTGCATTGTCTGATCCGAGGTTGGGCAATTGGTTATGCCGGAAGCGCCGTTGGATCTCGACCCTGGGCATATCCGCATAGATCAGCAGATCCGGATCCGGGCAGGCAAGGCTTGCACCGGTTCCGAATATGCAGACAAGTCCTTTGAAAGTGGCGACATCCGTTGAGATCCCGGTGAGCTTGTCAGCGTTCATGAAATCTGCCACCCTATGCCCGCTCATCAACCCGAATACAGGGTCGTTGGTCACGCAGGGCTGAACCATGTCATCGATCCGGGCCATATTCAGATAGGCTGTGGAAATATCAATGCACAGGATGCCTGGAAACTTTTCGACAAGTCGGTCGATCAATGGACCGCAGAAGACTCCATGATAGCATTCCACCACGATGATGCCTTTTGCTACCTTAATGGAATTCATCCTTTCTGCGATCGTATGCACGATGCCGGCATAGCCGGAATCATATGCCACGCCATCTACATGTACTTTGGGGTACTTGTCGTAATTACTATGTTGCAAAGCTTTTGCTTTTTTTGAATAAGAAATCAATATCCGCTGTTTTGTTTCAGGTTGGGGTTCACATCAATTTCCCTTTGAGGGATGGGGAACAGATAGTGTCTTTCTTGTGGCGTTACGCCCGGTTTGGCAGCTGATACAGACGCGGTCAGTTTTTTCGTCCTTGTCAGATCGAACCAGCGGTGTCCTTCCGCAACGAATTCGAGTGCCCTTTCTCTAAGTATGGCATCGCGGACCTGCGGTGCAGTCAAACCGACGAGGTCGGGCAGCGTGTTGTTATTTGTGACACCGTTGAAACGCGCTCTCTGACGGATCATATTGACATATTGCATGGCCACTGTTGGGTTCCCGGTTTCGTTCATCGCCTCGGCATAGTTCAGCAATACTTCTGCATATCGGATCACCTGGAAATCATTCTTGCTGCCGGCACCTTTGGGTTCATTGACCCTGTCCCAGTATTTTTGAATGTAGGGAGGGATCGTCCGGGGCGTGCCATTGGCATTTTTAACCTCTGTAATAAAAGTGACTTCCCGTCTCC
>JBIKIB010000063.1:0-13704 GCA_044361845.1 Chitinophagaceae bacterium
CATGATGGAGATAGAAAAAAAGGTCGTGCAACTGGCCGGCAAAGCCCGGGATAACAAATTGACTCTGGAGGAGATGCAGGGTGGTACTTTCACCATCACCAATGGCGGTGTCTTCGGTTCCATGATGAGTACCCCCATCATCAATATCCCGCAGTCCGCCATCCTGGGAATGCATAAGATCGAAGAGCGGGCCGTGGTGGTGAACGGACAGATCGTGGCGAGGCCCATGATGTATCTCGCGCTGAGCTACGATCACCGCATCATCGATGGAAGGGAAAGCGTAGGCTTCCTTGTCCGCGTGAAAGAACTGCTCGAAAATCCGGAGCTGCTGCTCATGGGCAAGGACCCTGTGAAGAGCCTGCTGGAACTGTAAGTACGACTACTATATATACAATGTGTGAAATGAGAAAGTGTGTGCCCTGTGGCACGACTTTCTCGTTTTTTTTCAACCCAATTCTACCGATATGTCCGAAACCGGAAATAAATACGTGTTAGCGCATCTCAGGACCGCGGAGCAGATCCTTGCACATTACGATGGTGCAGAACCCTTCAGCCTTGTCCTAAAAGCATTTTTCCGGGATAACCGTAAGTTCGGATCGAAAGACCGTAAATCCGTCAGCCAGCTATGCTATGGGTTTTTTCGACTAGGTAAGGCATTGCCTGATCAGCCCATCAAAGAACGCATCATCGCCGGATGTTTCCTGTCTGCCACACCACACGACAACCTGATCCCGTTGGTCCGCCCCGAGTGGGTGAAATATCTGGATCTTTCCGTCCCCGAAAGGGAACAAGCACTCACGGATGCGTTTCCTGAATACGACCGGATGTCGGTCTTCCCCGGCTCCGGGTCTTTTAGTGATGGCATTGATGCGGAAGCATTCATTCGTTCGCATTTCCAACAGCCCGATCTCTTCATACGGGTTCGTCCGGGAAGGATGGATGAAGTGTCGGATAGGCTCGCTCAGGCGGGCATATCATTCAAGCGGATCGGCGAAAACACATGCTCCTTCCCCAACGGCACCGGCCTCGAGTGCCTGGGTGTGCCTGATGAACTTTACGTGGTGCAGGACCTTTCATCCCAGCGCACGCAGGGGTTCATGCCTCCTGCCGAAGCGATGCCCGGCCGGCCGGCCATCTGGGACGCCTGTGCCGGAAGTGGCGGGAAATCGATCCTCGCATCCGATCTGTATCCCGGTGCCATACTAACGGTGTCCGATAACCGGGAAAGCATCCTCAGGAATCTTGCGCAACGATTCAGTGCCGCAGGGGTCAGAGGGTATCGTTCATTCCGAACCGACTTAACGGTAACGCCTACCCGAAAAAAAGAAGGAAGAAAACCCGCTGAAGGTTACGATCTCGTCATCGCCGATGTTCCCTGTTCGGGCTCCGGCACATGGGCGCGTGCACCCTGGGAGATGCTTTACTTCGGGGAAGAGGCGATCGAAGGGTATGCCGGGCTCCAGCATCGGATACTGGATGGTATCATGCCCGGGGTGAAACCGGGCGGGTACCTGACGTATATCACATGCTCCGTCTATGCACAGGAGAATGAAGGCGCCGTATCTCATATTTTGTCGAATGGTAAATTCAGGCTTCTGAAGAAATCCCTGATCCGCGGATATGACGATCGTGCGGATACGCTGTTCGCCGCATTGTTCATTTCAGCAGTCTGATGGTGCCTTTTCTTTCTCCATCGCGGTAGCGGATGAAGTATGCGCCACCCTGAAGGTTTCCCAAACCATCGATGTCCATGAACAGGATCTCATCCGCCGCTGCCGTACGGTTGATGGTGCGTATGATCCTTCCTGCCATGTCGATCATTTCGAAGGTCGGTTTGCCTGCTTCCGCGGCTTTGTAGATGATGGTGAAGCGGTCGGTGAAGGGAGATGGAAAGCATTTGATATGATCATCCTGGAGGATCCTGTTGGCATTGCGCACTTGCCGGATATTATAGAGGTATTCATAGGCTTTGTCCATGTTTGGGATGCCGTGTCCTATTCGGTTATCCGGGGTTGTGTACAGGCTGGAGCTGCGCTTCACGGCATCCAGGACTTCCATATTGCTGAATTCAGGGAATGCCTGCCACAGGCATGCGATCAATCCGGCCATGTTTGGATTAGAGTAGGATGTGCCGTTGCCCTGTGCCGGAGCGCCATTGGGAAGGATCGTGAAGGTCCGGAGACCGACGGATGCCACATCCGGTTTGATCCTGCCATCCGCTGTCGGCCCGAAGCTGGAGAATGATGCCAGTACGCCGTTCACATCCACGGCACCGATGCTGAAAACGCTGTCGCCATCGGCCGGTGCGCCAATGTATTTCCAGGACGATGTCCCTGAATTGCCGGCGCTGTTGGTGACGATCATTCCTTTTCTGGCGGCCATGTCGGCAGCCCTTGTGACCATGGTCGTATTACCGTCCATCTTTGCATAGCTGTGGCTGAGGGATGGTGCATCGTAGGTCGTATACCCCAGGGAGGAACTGATCATGTCTGCACCGAGGCTATCGGCACGTTCTGCACCGGCGGCCCAGAAATGCTCTTCCACAGGATATTCCGTGGCGGCATCCTCCGTACGGAAGAGATAATAGGAAGCTTTTGGGGCGGTACCCACCATGACCCCGGGCAGATTGGCGGCAATGATCGCAAAGCAGTTGGCGCCATGCTGGTCGTCCTCATTCACTGCGGCCTCGTTTTTGACGAAATCCCAGGTGCCGAGTATCTGGTTGTTTCGCCGAAGGCTATCGAATGCCGGATTGGTGAGATAGGAGAAGTAACCGGCATCCAATATGGCGATCGTCATTCCCTGTCCACGAAATCCCTTATCGTGGAGGATCTCTCCTTCATGGATATGAACCTGCCCGAAGCTGTTACCGTAGTTGAAAAAGTTCTGTTCGATCCCCTGTGCAGCCACCATGCCATTTGGCACTTCCATGAGGGCTTCGTTGAATTTATCTGATGGCTCTGTGATCTGAGTGGATCTGCTGGCGATCGCTGCCACATTTTTCACGAACGGGAAGCTTTTGATTTTGAGCAATGCTTTCGGATCGGTCGTTTGGATGGCGACCTGGTTGAGCCATTTTGAAGAATTCAGCACGGTCACGTTCCGCACCGAGAGGATGCTGTCGATGTAAGTTTTGCAGACCGGGAGGTCGGTACTGTCGATCGGGATCCTGAAGCGGTTGCGTCGTTCGATGGCCTTACCGGAGAGGTATGCCATCGGACTCGCGATACTGAACGAAGTTGTTTTTTTATCCGTGAACTCGACGATATGCCTGGTCAGCTGTGCCTGTGCCGGATGTATGCCTGCAAGGAAGGCGATGGTGATGAGCAATGATCTGCGCTGGGTTCGGAGGTGTCTTTCCATGGTCAGTTGTGATTCAGGTAAGTGAGTCTTATGCCGTAGCTATTGGATTCAAAATAGCCGGAAGCGGATGATGCATTGGGTGGCTGCCAGGTCTCATGGAGGAAGTCGCGGTAAATGAGTCCGACACCCTTTGCGTATACTTCTACGGACCGGCTCACGGAGAATAGTTTTGTTTTGTCGTTTGGATTGTTGATCACTTCATCCCGTTGGTTCACGGTGACGGTCTCGTTGAAGGTTCTCGTCCCGGCCATGAAGGGTTGTCCTGTTTTAGCGTAGGTAAAGGTCCAGTCGTCGAGGTATTGTAGGTGGGGATCGGTCAGTGTGTTGATATAGCGGTGTCCCTTCCAGGTGAAATCGTTCCTGAGGGGTTGCTGTATGCGGATATACCGGAGGTTATCATCGATGATTTCTATGGATTGCCGGAGCGGTACGACCAGATAGGCGGCATTACCCGTCCATTGGGTGGTGTCGGTGTTGCTGCGGATCCATCGCCGCACGACGAAGGCTTTTTGCCCGAGGTTATCTTTCGTCTCTGCTTCGACGCGGTCCTGCACGATATAGGATCGTGTGGCCCTTATGGTATTGAGGGCGATGTAAACGGTGGAGTCTAGCCGGTATGTGATCCGGTGACCCGTCTGGAGTGGATAATAGTCACTCGCTTGCCCTGCCGTTGTGAGCGATTCCGACTTCTCACAACCGGAGGAGATGCAGACGATTGTCAGCAACAGACCTATGGCGCATATGGTTGCGTTCAGCTGCATCTTGAGGTGGGGAGGTTTCTGTCTGGCATCAAGATATGGTTTTTTATTCAGGATGCTATGCCGGTAGGTCTGACCGGTAGCGATGGATCGTTCCTCCGGCGAGCACGTCGTCGCCTTCATAGAAGACGGCGGATTGCCCCGGGGCGACTCCTTTTGCATCATGCAGGAAATGCACTTTCACATTCCCTGTTTCGTCGTAATGTACGATGCCCGCAGATCCCTTATCCTTGTAGCGGATTTTGACAGTCGCCTCCATGCTTTCCGGCATTTGCTCATATTTGACATGGTTGATCTTGCCTACGGTCATTTCACTTCGGTTCAGGTCTTGATCGTCTCCGAGTACGACCGTATTGGTCTCGGGGATGATTTCCGTCACGAATACGGGCTTGCCGAATGTGATGTCGAGCCCTTTGCGCTGGCCCACGGTATAGAAAGGGTAGCCTTTGTGTTTTCCAAGGATTTTTCCGTGCCGGTCCACAAAATGGCCACCTGCGACCCGCTCTTCCAGTCCCTCAACGTTTCGTTTCAGGAAGCCTCTGTAGTCGTTATCGGGGACGAAGCAGATCTCGTAGCTTTCGTTCTTTTTTGCCAGTTCAGGATATCCGTAGTCTATGGCCATTTGACGGATCTCGGGTTTCCGGTATCCTCCGAGTGGCAGTATGGTCCGGCTCAGGAGATCCTGCTGAAGTCCCCACAGCACATAGCTCTGATCTTTCAGTTCATCGATGCCTTTGCTAATGACATGCCTGCCGTTCTCCGGCCGAACTTTTGCATAATGTCCCGTGGCGATGAAATCACAATCCATGGCATCTGCTCTTTTCAGCAGGGCTCGCCATTTGATGTGGGTGTTGCACATCACACAGGGATTGGGTGTTCGCCCCGACAGGTATTCATCCACAAAGTTTTGCACCACGAAATCTCCGAACTCATCGCGGATATCCAGGATAAAATGCGGGAATCCGTGGTGTACGGCCGCGGCCCTTGCATCGTTGAAAGAGTCGATGTTACAGCATCCCGTCTCTTTCTTGCCGCCTCCTGATGTGGCATAGTCCCATGTTTTCATGGTGATGCCTACGACTTCGTATCCCATGTCGTTCAGCATGAGGGCTGCCACGGTACTATCGATACCGCCGCTCATGGCCACCATCACTTTGCCGTGTCTGCTCATGATGCAAAAATACGTGCTAAAGGTGTACCGCTCTAACGAGAAAAAAGGCTTCTTGCTCCGTTGAAGAAGTTTTTTCAACGTGTGTTCGTGGAAAAAAAAGGGATAAAAATGAGGTATTGACAATCCCTACCCTGATGAAATGAGCGAAATTGCAGGTATAAACGAAATGCTATGATCAAATTGCAAGTCATCGGACATCTTGGGAAGGATTGCACCACCAACATGGTGAGCGGAAAGAACGTCATCAACTTCACTGTGGCACATTCTGAAAAATACAAGGATAATACCGGCACACAGAAGGAACGTACTATTTGGGTCGACTGTGCCTACTGGACGGATCGCACGGCGATCGCACCTTATCTCAAGAAAGGGCAGCTGGTATATGTGGAAGGATCCCCGGATGTGCGTGCCTATGCCAAGAGTGACGGATCTCCCGCTGCAGCACTGAGCTTAAGGGTATTGAACGTACAGCTGCTAGGCAGTGCCAAGGAAGGTATGGGGAATTCACCAGCCACGGAGCGTCCCTCCTCTACGGAAGCATATGCGCCCGCCGCGAATGGAGCATCTGACGATCTGCCTTTTTGATGTTATAGATCTGAGATTTTCAGGGCAGGGGGTATCTGTCACTCCCTGCCTTCTTGTTTACCGGGGCAGTCAATTCCGATTCGTAACGATTCACGATCGCGTCTATCTCTGCCGGACTGACGGGTGAGGGGATGTCGTTGATATTGATCACCATGAGATATCCATCGGTGCCGGGTGTGCGCAGAAACTGATCCGTCAGCCTGTACTGGTCGCTGGACACCAATCTGCCGGTATATGCGTCCCAGTCCTCCATGGCACAAAGGCAACCCAATGTTGGGGAGATGGGGTGAAAGGGGCGTCCCTGAAAATATGCAGGATCGATGGTCGTGCCATGTGCTATGATCTCCGTTCGGCCCGCTTTTCCGGCCACGAAAGACTCGTAGATCGGAGCGTATCCCTCCCAGCTTTCCGGGAGGATGTTTCCATACGACCATTTGGGGTCGGTGCTGTCAGCCGGCATGATGAAGAAATCATTCCAATACCCTTCGTGTGGCATGGTCATCTGCAGGTTAGGCGTCGGGCCGATGAAGCGGTTCACAGATCTGCCGATACCATGAATGCGGAAAACTCCCTGCGGGGTGTTGCCGTTGGTGATGAAATATGGCAGGTTGGACCCAGATCTGGCCAGTTGCCGGATCATGATGAGCTTGCCCAAACTGTCTCGCGCGAAACGACCATCAGCTCCCTGGATGACCGCGATGCCCGGCTGG
Organism: Chitinophagaceae bacterium; assembly: GCA_044361845.1. GTDB lineage: Bacteria > Bacteroidota > Bacteroidia > Chitinophagales > Chitinophagaceae > Pollutibacter. Next base: position 6,588 of record JBIKIB010000063.1, read on the forward strand.
TCTCGATCCCAGCGCTGCAAGGAATACACGGTCTTGATGCCGAACGATCGTTGATGCCAGAACAGGGCTGACAGGTCTGGTGTCTGTGCACGCTTTCTGTCCTCTTGATGAAGTATCTGATCCTGCAGGGCAGAGAGGATCGGGTTTGCCGCAAATGCTGGCCATCTGCGGTCTAATTCCTGTAGAATGAATGCACCGGTGGATGGGTCATTCCTATGCACGAATAGTGCCGCCATGGCGAAGAGTTTCGGATGTTGCTCAACTGGCAGCCATGCTTTTACGTATTGTTGAAAAGAGAGGGGATTGATGGCGTACAATGCTTCGAGGAATGCACGCTTTGTCTCGTATTCCAGTTTCGGGTAAGCATTGGCAGTTTTCAGGAAGCCTTCTTCCACTGCATTGTCATCGATCAGGAACTGTGCGATACTCCAGAATGCGGACTGGTACTTGTATTCATTTTCCGGGGTAAGCGGACCGGATAAATTTTCACGGATGGTCCTTGAGTAAAGACTGCTTTTGAGTTTATCCCTCTCCTGCTGCAGGGTGAACTCACTTTTCAGCATGTCGATGGGCATCTGTGCCGATAATATGACAGAAGCCAACAGCGCGAGGCCTGCAAGAGCGATGCGTCTCATAGCGTAAACTTACAGTTTTTATGCATTTGAGAAAGGCGACTGCGAATGTCTGGTTACTTTTGTGTCATGGACAACAAGATTTCCCACGCCGATCTGTTTGACTTTGTACATTCCGTATTCAGGGCGATCGGATGCCCGGAGCAGGATGCAGCGACGGCCACGCATGCGCTGGTCTCTGCCGATCTGCGCGGTATTGATTCACATGGTGTGGCCCGTTTGTCGGGCTATGTCAGGCTTTGGGAAGCCGGAAGGGTCAATGCGAAACCCGATATCAGGATCATACACGAGACGCCTTCGACCGCAGTGGTCGATGGCGACAGTGGCCTCGGCTTGGTCGTTGCACCATTTGCCATGCAGGTGGCGATCGATAAGGCGAAGCAGGTGGGAACGGGCTGGGTGAGCGTTCAGCACAGCAACCATTTCGGCATTGCGGCCCATCATGCCATGATGGCATTGCCGCATGGCATGATCGGTATGGCGATGACCAATGCCAGCGCATTGGTCGCCCCGACGTTTTCCACCGAGCGACTGCTTGGCACCAACCCCATCTGTGTTGCTGTGCCTGCGGGGGTACAGCCCCCCTTCGTGGCGGATCTGGCCACTACGACCGCCGCAAATGGCAAGTTGGAAATCCTTCAGCGAAAGAACCTGGAAGCACCCATTGGCTGGATACAGGATGCAGCAGGCACTCCCACCACGGATGCGCATGCACTCAGGCATGGAGGGGCATTGCTCCCGCTTGGTGGCGACCGTGATCATGGCAGCCATAAAGGATACGCACTCGGTTCGATTGTGGATATTTTTTCGGGGGTACTGAGTGGTGCGAATTTCGGGCCATGGGTGCCACCTTTCCCTGCTTTTGTCCCGATGCCTGAAAATCAACCCGGCAAAGGCCTTGGGCATTTTCTTGGGGCCATGCGTGTCGATGCCTTTCGCCCGGAGGAGGCGTTCTTGCATGATATGGATCTATGGATCTCGAGGTTCCGGTCGGCGGCAACGATCGATGGGCATGAGAGGGTGATCATCCCGGGAGATCCGGAAAGAGAGATGCATGCGGAACGAATGGTCCATGGTGTTCCCCTGCTGCCAGTGGTATGGGACGACCTGCGAAAAACAGGTGATAAATTCGGGATCAAGTTTTAACTTTACGCTGATCGCCTGCCGGACACGATTTACTGACCATTGTCACGTGAACCGACCTGTCCAAATGAACCAAGCACCTTTTCCAACCAACCATAAATCGAGAGTCCTATCATGAAGATCATGAAGTTCGGCGGCACATCCGTCGGTAAGCCTGAGCGGATGTTCCAGGTGGCAGAGCTGATAACCCGCGACGTGGAGCCAAAAATTGTCGTCCTCAGTGCGCTGAGCGGTACGACGAATACCCTCGTGTCGATCGGTGATGCCTTGTCGAAGGGCAATAAGCAGGAAGCCCGGCAGATCATCGAAAAGCTTGACGCACATTACCAGGCGTTCATCAATGAGCTGTTGCACTCAGAAGAGGCCCGCACAAAGGCAAGAAAGCTGATCGCGGAACACTTCGAATTCCTGCAGATCATCCTGCGCATTTCCTTCAACGATGCCCTCAGCAAGGATATCCTGGCACAAGGAGAATTGATGAGTACAAAATTGTTCTCCGTACATCTGGAAGAAAAAGGGATTATCCATGAACTTTTGCCAGCATTGGAATTCATGAGCATCGACGCCAATGATGAGCCTCATGTGCTCGACATCCGCGTACGGCTGGAACAACAGCTGGCAAAGCATCCTGATAAGAAGATCTTTGTCACTCAGGGATATATCTGCCGCAATGCCCGCGGGGAGGTCGATAACCTCAAGCGGGGCGGGAGTGATTACTCCGCTTCCCTTATCGCGGCGGCCGTGAATGCTTCTGTCTGTGAGATATGGACGGATATCGATGGGATGCACAACAACGACCCGCGCATCGTCAACAAGACTTTCCCGATCGAACAGCTGAGTTTTGACGAGGCGGCTGAACTTGCATATTTCGGAGCGAAGATCCTGCACCCTGCCTCCATCTGGCCAGCCCAGCAGTTTCGTATCCCCGTCCGTCTGCTCAATACCATGCAGCCGGAGGCAAAGGGAACCCTCATCGTGGAAGAGGCCGGGTCGCAGGGTATCAAGGCAATCGCAGCAAAAGATGGGATCACTGAGGTACGGATCAAAAGCAGCCGTATGCTGCTGGCCTATGGGTTCTTGCGGAAGATCTTCGAAGTGTTCGAGAAGTACCGAACACCCATTGATATGATCACCACTTCAGAAGTCGCTGTTTCCCTCACGATCGATAGCCAGCAGCATCTCGATCAGATCCTCCGGGAGCTGGAACCATTCGGGGAAGTGGAAGTCACCAGCGGTCAGGCGATCATCGCCATCGTTGGCAACGAGCTCACTCAGACGCAGGATATCCTAAGCCGGTTATTCGCCTCGCTGACTACGGTTCCGGTGCGGATGGTCAGCTATGGCGGAAGTATGCATAATATCTCCATCCTGGTGCCTGGTGGGTCGAAGATCCAAACGCTGCAGTTGTTGAATAAAGGGTTGTTCGGACTCGACTGATGTATTTTATCAGACGGGCATGATGCTTTTATCTTTCAGTGGCTCGGCACTCTTGCTATCGAGCATGAAGTCGCATATCGAAAAGATCATGGCTTTGTGGGCGGAGTATAGTTCGCGGTTCATGTTCTGTAAAGTCGATAGATCCTTTTCCGGCAGCAGGTCCCTGTCGGCTTCCGTATAGATGCTGTCAAGCAATGCCTGGTAATCTTTGTATATGTCATCCAGCATATCCTTCACCATTGGGAGGATCGCATCTGTTTCCGTGAGGTTGAGCATGGATGTCATCATGCTCAGGTTCTGTCGCAACGCTTTGCTCAGGATTTCGAACTGACCGTATTTCAGGTCGTTTCCTGACTGCAGCAGTTCGTTTTTATTGTGGTGTATGTCTTTGAATGCCTTGGCTGCGTGCATGGCTTCCTGCACTGCTTTCATGTATTGCCCGGATTGTGATAGCTCTTCCGGGTTGGTCATCCGCTTTTGCATCCTCACGTAGTATTCGATGATCTCGCCCTGTGCTTTTTTGATCTCACTGTATCTGTCGGGGAGATGGTCATGTTCGGTTTCTTTTTTCCATTCTTTTTCTGTGAATACCCCGTCGAGACCGATCTCTGAAGGGGAAAGCCGGAATTCCGCTGCGTTGTAGGCCAGCACCCTTTTGATGAAATAAAAAACTTCAAGCCTGAAGATCTCCTGTGCGAGTCCGGGAACCGTTGGCAATTTTTCATCGATGTAGAGTGTCGATCTTTTGCCATTGCCACCGAAATACTGCAGCAATTTTCGGGAGAGTGGGTTGAGGAACGGGAAGAAGAGAAGCGTCGCTGCGATGTTGATGATCATCTGAAAAATCACCAGCCCTTTCATTTGGTCGGAAATACCAAAGCTGACGGTGACCAGATGTATGAGCGGGTACATGAAGGCGAATGCGATGATCATTGTCAGCAGGTTCAGCAGAATGCTCCCGGTTGCCATTCTTTTCTTTTCGGGGGAGTTGCCTGCGGCCGCTATCACGACTTTTACGGAAGTGCCCAGTTCAGATCCTATGACGATGGCTACCGCAAGATCGAAGGGGATGGCTTTCGAGTACAGTGCACTCAGGGTGATGGCGACGGTGGCCGTGCTGCTCTGTATCAAAAAGGTGATCACGAATCCTATGATCACGAACACGAATGGGGGGTAACTGTTGAATGCTGCGAAATCGAATCGCTGGACAGTGTCGAGCATTCCCTGCTTCATCCATCCCAATGCGATGAACAGAAATGACAAGCCGAGCAGGAAATGGCAGACCTGCCGCGTCTTACCGTGTTCCCCAAAAATAACGAGCCCGAGCCCTGCCAGACCGATGATGGGATACCAGAGGATATCGATGTTGTAGGAGAATCCGAGGGTGGCGATGATCCAGTTGGAGATGGTGGTCCCGATATTGGCACCGAGGATGACGGCTATTGCGTTCTGTAGTTTTATGATGCCACTACCAGCGAATGCGAGGGTGATGAAAGACACGATGGAGCTGCTTTGGAGGATAGCGGTAACGATCACCCCGCTAAGGGTTGCGCGTGCATTGGTTGCAGTATTGCGCCTCAGGAGCAGCTTGAAATTGCGGCTGGCGAGGTGGCTGATGGCCCCTTCCATGAATTGCATCCCCGCCAGGAATAATCCTACGCCACCTGCGATCATCCAGATCCTGCTGTCCATATTGCTGTAGTATCTAGAGGGAAAATACGATTTGTTCCCTTATGGTACGCTGCGAAAGGGCAGTTGAAAAGATGACTCCCATCAGTGCCAGTCCTTTCGTCCTGTAATGATGGGAGTCATACGATCCATGCCCATGGCATGATATGCCGGTCACGGATATGTCAGTTCAGTATCAAAGCACCAGCATGGCATCACCATAACTGAAGAAGCGATACTTGTCTTTTATGGCTTTCTTGTATGCTTCCATCGCCAGGTCATAACCCGCAAAAGCACATGTCATGATCAGGAGGCTTGTCTTTGGCAGGTGGAAGTTGGTCACCAATGCATCGGAGATCGAGAAATTATAGGGTGGATGGATGAAAATATTCGTCCATCCTTCTGACGGTTTCAGCAGTTTGTCGGCAGTGAAGGAAGTTTCCAGTGCGCGCATGGTCGTTGTGCCGATGGAACAGATCCTGTTTCCGCCTGTTTTGGCCTTATTGACGACGCGGCAGGCCAGGTCGTCGATCTTGTAATATTCCGCATCCATCTTGTGTTTGCTAAGGTCTTCCACCTCGATCTGACGGAATGTTCCAAGCCCTGTATGAAGGGTGACTTCTGCGAAACGCACCCCCAGGATCTCCAGCTTTTTGATCAGTTCGATGCTGAAGTGCAATCCCGCTGTGGGTGCCGCGACCGCTCCTTCGTGTTTGGCGTATACGGTCTGGTACCGGATCTTGTCTTCCTCATCCGGTTTGCGCTTGATATATTTGGGTAGGGGGGTTTCTCCAAGGCTGGACAGTACATGCTTGAATTCCTCTTCCGGACCATCGAACAGGAAGCGAATGGTTCGCCCACGGGAGGTGGTGTTGTCGATGACTTCTGCCACCAGCTCATCGGCTTCCCCGAAATAAAGTTTATTGCCCACACGGATCTTCCTTGCCGGGTCAACGATCACATCCCAAAGGCGATTTTGTTTATTGAGCTCGCGAAGCAGGAATACTTCAATGCGTGCACCTGTCTTTTCTTTCCGGCCGTACATACGGGCCGGGAATACCTTGGTATTGTTCACGACAAACACGTCCTTGTCGTCGAAATATTCCATGATATCCCTGAAATGCTTGTTTTCTATCTGACCGGTATCACGATGGACAACCATCAGGCGGGAGTCTTCTCTTTTCTTTGTGGGATTCTGGGCGATCAGGTTAAGGGGAAGGTCAAATCTGAACTGGGAAAGTTTCATGGATCTATACTTTTGATTGTAGCCTAATGAAACAAACCCAGGGGTGCCGGGATGGATATCCGACATTGCAGCTCAAATCTGATCTTACGGCACCAGATTTGTTTCTGTACAGGCTTAAATTGGGGTGCAAAGTTAATGCAAAACAGACAAGATCCTTTACTTATTTTATGAGCGGTAGGGTGAAAACCTTATTATCCTCATCTGTTCCGTGTTTTTCCGGGGATGGCTGCCACCAGTGCACGGGTGTATGGCTCTTTGGGGTGATGGAAAATCCCGTCAGCCGTTCCGCTTTCGATGATGTGGCCCTCATGCATGACGATGATGCGATCGCTGATATGGTGTACGACCGACAGGTCATGCGATATGAAGATGGCGGTGAAGCCGAGTGTGTGTTTTAGGTCGTTGAGCAGGTTGAGCACCTGTGCCTGTACACTCACATCAAGTGCGGATACAGATTCGTCGAAAACGATGAAGCCGGGGTCGAGTGCGAGTGCCCTGGCGATGCCGATCCGCTGCCGTTGTCCGCCGGAGAACTCATGTGGATACCGGTGGAAATGTTCGGCTTTAAGGTCTACTTTTTCGAGCAATTCCACGACCTTGTCGTGGCGCTGCTTTTGTGTTGTACGCGATCCATGCACGATCAGTGGTTCCTCGATCGCACTGCCGATGGTCATTCTTGGATTCAGTGAACCATATGGATCCTGGAAAACGATCTGCAGTTCTTTTCTTCTTTTTTTCCATTCATCGGCAGGGATATGTGTCAGGTCGCTGCCCCGGAAGAGGATACTGCCCTGGGATGGGCGGATCAGTCCGAGGAGGGTTCTACCGAGGGTGGTTTTCCCGCAACCGGATTCTCCCACGAGGCCGAGTGTTTCGCCTTCCTGAATGGAAAAGCTGACATCATCCACCGCTTTTACCATGTCCTTTCCCCTCCCTCCCGGGAACCATACGCGAAGGTTTTGCACTTCCATGATGGCCGGAGATGTTTCGG
>JBIKIB010000064.1:0-13692 GCA_044361845.1 Chitinophagaceae bacterium
ATCAAAAAGGAAGATATTCTGCGGGTAGCACTTGTTACCGAAGAAGTATATACCCGATTGGCACCTTATCTGGTTGCATACTAACAGTTGTTAGTTTCCCCTTATCTTTTCTTATATTGCAGGTACAACCAATGTCATGGACTTCAGGAAAGATGATAGCACCAAACAGATAGCGGATGCCACAAGGGATTTTGCCCTTTCAATGATCAAACCACATGTAATGGAATGGGATGAACGGCAGGAGTTGCCGGTTGCCTTGTTCCGGGAAATGGGGAAGATTGGCCTGATGGGTGTTCTGATACCGGAGCGATACGGTGGGGCAGGTTTGGGTTATTACGAATATGCAGCGATCATCATCGAAATAGCGAAAGTATGCGGAGGCGTTGGCCTGAGTCTGGCGGCACATAATTCTTTGTGCGTTGGGCATATTCTCCAGTTCGGGACCGATCTTCAAAAGGAAAAATGCTTACCCCGACTGGCGACTGCAGAATGGCTCGGGGCATGGGGACTAACAGAAGCCAATACCGGGAGTGATGCCGGAAACATGCAGACGACCGCTACGCGTGATGGGGATGACTGGATCCTTAATGGTACCAAATGCTGGATCACCCATGGGAAGAGTTGTGATCTTGCAGTGGTCATAGCCAGAACCGGACCTCCACGTACAAGTGGCAACAGCACAGCATTCATCGTAGAAAAGGGTACCCCGGGTTTCACCGGCGGTAAAAAAGAAAATAAGCTGGGTATGCGTGCCAGTGAAACAGCGGAAATGATCTTTGAAGACTGCCGCATTCCGGATGGTAACCGGATAGGGCAAGTGGGTGAAGGTTTTCGTCAATCACTCAAAGTGCTCGACGGGGGTAGAATATCCATCGCGGCATTGTCGGTCGGCATCGCAAAAGGCGCCTACGAGGCTTCCCTTCAATATGCCAAAGAACGGCATCAGTTCGACCGGCCCATCGCAGATTTTCAAGGGATCTCCTTCAAGCTGGCAGATATGGCAACGGAGATTGAGGTTGCAGAATTGCTGACACTGCAGGCCGCAGGGAAAAAAATGGCAGGGCTACCTATGACAAAAGAAGCCGCCATGGCCAAGTATTATGCCAGCGAAGTGGCCGTGAAAGTTGCGACAGATGCAGTACAGATCTTCGGGGGTTATGGCTATACCAAAGATTTTCCTGTGGAGAAATATTATCGCGACAGTAAACTTTGTACGATCGGGGAAGGTACGTCAGAGATACAAAAAATCGTCATAGCGAGGGAAATCCTCAAATAAAGAGGATAAGAAGATAGATCGATGCATTACTGGTCAAGGTAATCCTCTTCCTCTTTGGGTCCGTATCTGTCGAATAACCTGTCGATGGCTCCCGCGAATACGGGAAATCGCTGCTTGGCAAATTCCTTGATGATATTCACAGAAGCGTAAGCCTGTGATTCAGTGATGCCTGCATCTGATGTGAGTTTATCGATCAGTTCTTTCATGTGTGCTGTCTCATGCCACTTTCAATAGACTCAACTTTGACTTGTCGAATTTGTGGGTGGCGTATTCCAATGTCAGGTGGAATTTTTTCTCATTGGATGAGGGGAGTTCGAACATGGCATCCGTGAGAATATTTTCACAGATGGATCGCAAACCCCTGGCGCCCAACTTGTATTCCATCGCTTTCTCCACTAAGAAGTCCAGCACAGCATCATCCACCACTAATTCTATACCCTCCAGATCGAAGAGTTTTACATACTGTCGCATCAATGAATTCTTAGGCTCTGTAAGGATGGCCCGCATTGTTGGAGCGTCCAACGGATTTAGAAAGGTCACCACGGGAAGACGACCCAACAATTCAGGGATGAGTCCGAAATGTTTCAAATCCTGTGCATTGACGTAATTCAGAAGATGCTTCCGCATCATCTCCTGTTCCTCTTTGTTCACATTAAAGCCGATAGCGTTCGTATTCACTCTTCGCGATATGATCTTGTCTATGCCATCGAATGCACCACCGCAAATGAACAGGATATGCTGCGTGTTGATCTTGATAAGTTTCTGTTCAGGGTGCTTTCTGCCTCCCTGGGGCGGAACCAATACTTCCGTACCTTCCAGTAGCTTCAGCAGTCCCTGTTGTACACCTTCTCCACTGACATCCCTGGTGATGGAAGGGTTGTCCCCTTTACGGGCTATCTTATCGATCTCATCGATGTATACGATTCCTTTTTCGGCAGCGGTCACATCATAATTGCAGATCTGGAGAAGTCTGGTCAGGATGCTTTCCACATCTTCACCGACATATCCCGCCTCCGTGAACACCGTGGCATCCACGATGGCGAAGGGCACGTTGAGCATACGGGCGATGGTCTTCGCAATGAGGGTTTTTCCTGTGCCCGTCTCACCTACCATGATGATATTACTCTTCTCTATCTCCACGTCCGTCTCCACATGCTTATGCTGAAGGCGTTTGTAGTGATTATACACAGCAACGGCCATCACCTTCTTCGCATCGTCCTGACCAATGATGTATTCATCCAGGAATTTCTTGATCTCCATCGGTTTTTTCACCGTGAGCTTGAAGTTCGGGTTCGTTTGTTCCGACTTGATGTTGAGTTCCTGTTCAATGATCTCCCGGGCATGATCCACACAATTTTCACAGATATGACCCTCCTGCCCTGCTATTAGGATCTTCACTTCCTCTCGGTTTCTTCCACAAAACGAACAATGCAGAGTAGACTTTGCCATATCAATGATTTGCGCCCTAAAATTACAATAAAAAGACATTGCCTCAAGCTTCCGGCATGGTGGTGATACCCTGCAGGACTGAGGCAATCCCTATAGTGAGTGGCCCTAAGGGCTTTTAGATCTTTGTGATGATCGCATCCACGATGCCGTACTTCACGGATTCCGCCCCGTCCATCCAATAATCACGATCGAAATCTTTCATGACCTTTTCAAAGGCCTGTCCGCAATTATCTGCCAATAAACGGGCACCCATTTCTTTCGTCTTACGGATCTGTTCAGCCATGATCTCCAGGTCTGCCGATGTACCCTTGCCGCCACCCATCGGTTGATGGATCATGACTTCACCATGCGGGAATATGAACCGACGTCCCTTTTTCCCACCACTCAGCAAGATAGATCCCATGGAGGCTGCCATACCCATGCAGACGGTCGATACAGGGGACTCGATCATTTGCATGGCATCATAAATGACCATACCGCTGGTCACCAATCCCCCGGGACTATTGATGTAGAAAGTGATCTCCTTGCCGGGATCCTTTGCGTCTAAAAATAACAACCTTGACGTGATGTCCTTCGCACTCCGGTCGTCCACGGCACCCCAAAGGAATACTTTGCGCTGCTCCATGAACTTCTTGTCGAACTGTGCGGCAGACATCAGGTTTTCCATCATGTTCCCCGGCACAGATGGTTCTTCCTCTTCATTAAGGGTGAACGGTGCTTTGGATGTATGTGCTATCATATGATTTTGCTTTTTTCCTTCCTTTCTATTGAACCATATTGCCTCAGGCTTTCTTCGCCTTTCGTGGATTCATCACCAATACTTCGTCCACAAGCCCATATTCTTTCGCTTCGGTTGCGGTCATCCAAAAATCCCGGTCGAAGTCTGCTGCGATACGCTCCACGGATTGCCCGCTATGATGCGAAACAACATCATAGAGCTCGTGTTTGAGTTTTTTGACCTGTGCCACCGTGATTTCGATGTCCGTCGCCTGACCGCCGGCACCCGCACTGGGCTGATGCATCATGATGCGCGAATGCTTCAGTGCCGTACGCTTGTCCTTGGCTCCTGCACACATCAACACAGCAGCCATACTGGCAGCAACACCGATGCAGATCGTCGATACATCCGGCGTCACATACTGCATCGTATCATAAACCCCCATGCCGGAATATACTGAGCCGCCAGGGCTGTTGATGTACATCTGGATGTCGCGGGTACGATCCGTGCTGTCCAAAAACAACAACTGTGCAGTCACGATATTCGCCACTTCATCCGTGATAGGATACCCCAAAAAGATGATCCTGTCCATCATGAGGCGACTGTAAACATCCATCACAGCAACATTCATCGGACGCTCCTCAATGATGTTCGGCGTGAGGTTGGTGACCATATGCTTCGTATAGCCGTGAAGGGTATTGCTCGATATGCCCCTTCCTTTCACCGCGAATTTTTCAAATTCCTTTCCAAGGTTCATGTGATGGATATTTCTGAATGAATGTGCAAGTTACATGTTGGGCATCCAAATTCCATGCTAAATTGGGAAATGAGACAATTCGGCAGACGAAAACTATCCTTCGTCATGCGCCAGCTCAACCGGTCGAAAAATGGCAGCCATCGAATGGCCCAGCATGTTTTCTTTCCTGAAAAAGTAGGTCGAATCCGCTGTCATGAACATTGCCATGCATACATCGGTTTATCAGAGCTTTTGCTGATCGGGTGTGTTGAGGGTTGAACATCACCGGCTGACGTTTTTGTTACATACTGCTTCAGCTCAGGATTGTTCCCGATCGATGCTTTGCAATTGAACTATGTATTTTTTTCAGCTGCTTTCTGTGCCTTGAGTGCGAGCTCGGTGGCAAGGAAGCAATGCGCTTGTGTCATGGCCGTTTCGGTCCTGTTGACCACATCATCAACGAATAATCTGCCAAATGGCAAGTCGACATGGTTACAATCGATATGGATGGTTTCCTTATTATTTGCCATGTAGATATGATTGCCCTTGTCGTTGCGAGCAATGTCAATATTTTTCCGGATCTCGATGAACCCCTCCGTACCAAGAATGGTGAGCCTACCGTCACCCCAGGTCTTGAGTCCGTCAGGCGTGAACCAGTCGACCCGGATATACCCTGTGCCTCCATCGCCTTTCAGCATCACATCCCCGAAATCCTCGAATGCCGGGTATTGCGGATGATTCACATTCGCCACCTGGGCAGCGATCACCTCTGCCGAGGTCGATCCGGTGAAATGAAGAAACTGATCGAACTGATGGGATCCGATGTCGGTCAGGATGCCGCCATATTTTGCCTTGTCAAAGAACCAGTCAGGCCTTGTTTTGGGGTTTATCCTGTGTGGCCCAAGTCCGATCGTTTGCACCACCTTACCAATGGCACCCGATCGCACAAGCTCTCCTGCCTTTATCGTGGCCCTGTTCTCCAACCGCTCGCTATACATGACGGAATAGATCCGCCTGGTTTCCTGTTGCACTTTCTTCACTGCTGCGAGTTGCTTCAGCGTGGTGATCCCGGGCTTATCGACCAGATAATCTTTTCCGTTCTGCATCACTGCTATCCCAAGCGGGGCCCTAGTCGAAGGGATCCCTGAACTCAGGATCAGTTGAATGCTATTGTCCTCAAGGATCTCCCTTGGATCCCGGGCAACCTTTGCCTGTGGAAACGCCTTTATATACGCGGCCAACAGATCAGGCTCTTCAGCATACACTGAAACCAACTCTCCACCCCCGTTAATGACGGCATTCGTCATTCCATAGATGTGTCCGTGGTTGATATTGATCACAGAAAAGCGGATGCGCGAAGTACTGCCTACCATCATGTTCGATTGCCTATCCGCAAAAGAGGAAAAAACCATCACGCCACTCGCAGATGCCATGTGACGGATGAAACTGCGACGGGCTGTCATACGCCGAAAGGTTTAAGTTTATTGACCGGATGATTTATATCCACTCTTGAAATTACCGAGAACGATCCAAAGTACCAACCCTGAATATTATCCGATCGCGGGTTCTCGCTGGTAAATCCTGTAAAAAAAAAGCCACGATGGGTAACGTGGCTTTTAGGGAATATGTATTTTTTCAGCGATCAATGCTCATGCTGATGGACCTTAAGGATGTTGGCAAAATCATCCGCGGAGATCTCTTTCTCTTCCGGCGCGATCTGCGTTTCTGCCCAGTTGAATATTTTCTCCGTGAGGGCACGGCGGTAGGCTCCGTCCACCTGCTGTTCGTCTTGCATCATGCGGTCCACATAACCATCTAGCCAGTCAAGATTGCCATCAAGGCTCATCCCTCCGAAATATCCCATGATCTGCTGACGCATTTGGTTCATGACCTCCTCGCGGCTGACCTGTATGTCCTGGGCTTTCACAATGCGGTCACTCACCAATGTCCACCGGAGCTGGTTCCTGAATGTTGGGAATTCAGCATCCACTTCATCATCTGTTTTGGGTTTTTCCTGGCCTTCTTTCATCCAACGGCGGAGAAATGCCTCCGGGAATTCCATCGAACTGTGTTCGTTCAGATGGTGATAGAGCTCATGCTGCAGATGGTTATTGGACTGGCTATCCCATTGTTGTTGTATCTCCTGTCGGACGTGATTCCTGAAGTCCTCTTCCGTCTTTAATTCCTTACCGGGATACAACTCGTTGTAGAGGTCTTCGCCAAGGTCACGCTTCACTACCAAACCGACCTTAACTATCGTCATTTTATAGCACTTCTCCGCTGAAGCGGTATCGGTCTTATCCAATCCAAGGTCTGACATGACCCATTCCCTTTCTTTTTCATCGAATGCCTCCGACAGTTGCACGGTCAGGGAATCCCCTTTTTTAATGCCCGTAAGCTTACTGCGGAATGGCTCCTTGAAATATTTCACTAAAAGTGAGTTTTCCTTTATCGCCGTTCCCTCTGCAACATTGCCGTCGGCATCACTCGCCTCGAAACCCACATTCAGAACATGCTCGTCTGTTGTCACGGTTTCCGGCTCTGTCAATTGCCCGGCCTTCTGCCTTAGGCGTTCAACCTCTGTGTCCACCATGTCATCTGTCACCACCACCTTGTAGCGGCTGATACCTGCGCTGGAAAGATCTGCCAACTGGAATTCAGGCTTCAGGCCTACTTCGAAGGAAAAAGTATAGTCTCCTGGCACGTTGAAATCCAGGATCCTCGCATCATTCTCGGCCATTGGCAGCGGTTGTGCGAAAATGTCCAATTGCTCTTTCTGGAGAAAATCCATGAGCGATTTTTCTACCGTCCGCAACACTTCATCCGTGAAAACGGAGGAACCGTACATTTTCCTGATCATCCCCGTCGGCACCATGCCTTTCCTGAACCCGGGTATGTTCGCATTCTTCGCATACTGCTTGATGGCCTTTTCAAAGGCCGGCAGATAGTCTTCCTTGTTCACCATGACGGTGATCTTGTCATTCAGTAATCCGACGCTTTCTCTGGTAACTGTGGGCATATGAGCTTGTTTCTATGTCTTTTTTTGACTCCACTGACACATACAGCCTGAGGGGAACAATCCCTCAGCTGTACGTGCAATGTGCGGGTGAAGGGACTCGAACCCCCAAGCCTTGCAGCACCAGATCCTAAGTCTGGCGTGTCTACCAATTTCACCACACCCGCGGTCGTATACAATAGGCTGATCTGGGTTTTTGAACCTAAGGCATTGAAAATCAATCAGTAAATAATGCCATGGTCCCTAATTATCCCAATACCCTGGTTTTGTATTTGGCGGGCAAAGGTATCAGTTTCCCGTCAACATTCGTTCAATACCCGCTATTTTCAGTAAATTTGAGTGTGATGGATACTACGGAGTCGCAAATTGTACCACTTAAGTACAACCTTACCGAGGAACAGGAGAATAAGGAGATCGTCCGCCAATACCGGGCATTGCTGAAGGTGTTGAAGCCCAAAGTAAAGACGGGTGATAAGATCCTGCTTCGCCGCGCGTTCGAGATGTCGGTGGATGCCCATAAAACGATGAGGCGTAAAAGCGGCGAACCGTATATTTTTCATCCGCTGGCGGTCTCCCGCATTTGTGTCGAAGAGATCGGCTTAGGTGTTCGGTCAACGATCTGTGCCCTCCTCCACGACACAGTGGAAGATACGGATGTATCCCTGGAAGACATAGAACGCGAGTTCGGGAGTGAAATCGCAAGGATCATCGATGGACTCACCAAGATCTCCAATGTCGTTGACACGAATGCCAGCCAGCAAGCGGAGAATTTCAAAAAAATCCTGCTCACCCTCACCGACGACCCCAGGGTCATCCTCATCAAATTGGCTGATCGTCTCCATAATATGCGTACACTGGACAGCATGAAACGGGAGAAACAACTGAAAATCTCTTCCGAGACGATATACGTTTATGCACCACTCGCCCATCGGATGGGTCTGTATGCCATCAAGACAGAGATGGAAGACCTTTCCATGAAGTATCTTGAACCAGACATGTACCGGGAGATCGCCCGAAAATTGTCGGAGACCAGACGCGAACGTACCAGATACATCAATGAGTTCATCCGCCCCATCCGGGAAAAAATGGACCGTGCAGAGATTTCATATGAAATCTTCGGCCGGCCAAAGTCCATTCATTCCATCTGGAACAAGATGAAGAAAAAACAGGTGGAATTCGAAGAAGTGTATGACCTCTTCGCCATCCGGATCATTGTTGACGGGCCACAGGAGCGCGAAAAAGAAGATTGCTGGAAGATCTATTCTTTCATCACCGATATGTATACGCCATCTCCGGAACGGTTGCGCGACTGGCTCAGTAATCCCAAGTCAAATGGATACGAGGCACTGCACACCACTGTGATGGGGCCACAGGGCCGTTGGGTGGAAGTGCAGATCCGGTCAAAAAGAATGAATGAGATCGCAGAAAAGGGGCTGGCCGCACACTGGAAATATAAAGAGGGTGCCGGGCAGGAGGGCGACCGTTTCGATCAGTGGTTCGGGCAGATACGGGAAGCACTCGGCAACCAGGAACTCAGCTCCATCGATTTCCTGCAGGATTTCAAAACATCCTTCCTCGCCGAGGAGATATACGTGTTCACGCCAAAGGGGGATGTCAAGATGCTCCCGGTCGGATCCACATCCCTCGACTTTGCATTTGCGATCCATAGTGCCGTTGGCTCTAAATGCATCGGGGCAAAGGTCAACCACAAACTCGTTCCCATTGGCCACAAACTGCGAAGCGGCGATCAGATAGAGATCATCACCTCCAATAAACAGAAACCCAATGACGACTGGCTGAATCTTGTGGTCACGGCAAAGGCCAAATCGAAGATCAAAGACGCCCTCAAAGAGGAGAAACGCAAGGTCGCAGAAGAAGGCAAGTATATACTTCAGCGTAAGTTGGAAGCCATGGGTGCTGCCAATAATAGCCATAATATCGAAGAACTCACCACCTTCTACAAGCTGCAGTCGCACCTCGACCTTCACTACCGCATCGCCGTGAAGACGATCGACCTCCGGGAACTCAAGGAGTTCAAAGTGATCGGGGATAAACTAGAACCACCCAAGCCCATTCGCACAGAGCAGGATCTCAAACAGGATGGCGAGGGTTCCAGGAATATACCGCGCAAGGATACTGAACTGATCATCTTTGGCGAGAGCAGCGACAAGATCATGTACAACCTGGCGAACTGCTGCAAGCCGATTCCGGGAGATGCTGTTTTCGGATTCGTGTCCACCGGCAAAGGACTTGTCATACACCGAACGAACTGCCCCAACGCCGCCAGCCTCATGACCAATTTCGGCCATCGTGTCGTGAAGACCAAGTGGGCAAAAAACAAAGAAATTTCTTTTCTCACCGGACTCAGGATCACAGGCATCGACGATGTCGGGGTCATCCACAAGATCACCAACCTCATCTCCGGCGAGCTCAAGATAAATATCAACGCCATCACTGTGGAAGCAGAGGATGGGGTTTTTCATGGGAATATCCGACTCTACGTTCATGACAAAGATGAACTCGAACATCTTGTCGGAAGCCTTAAGCAACTCTCAGGCATCCATGCCGTGGAAAGATATGATGCGGAACCTTCCCGTAATGATAGCTTTTAAATTTCCATCCTTGCATGCATTCGATTACTTTTGTGCGGCCCTTAATGGCACAAAAAAGCACAAATGGTTGACGTACTTCTAGGATTGCAGTGGGGGGATGAAGGAAAAGGTAAGATCGTGGATTATTTCGCTCCGAATTATGACATCATTGCCCGTTTTCAGGGAGGACCCAACGCAGGACATACCCTCTATGTTAACGGAGTTAAGGTTGTTCTCCACCAGATACCTTCCGGCATCTTCCATGAACATACGCAAAATATCATCGGCAGTGGTGTCGTACTTGACGCGGTCACGCTCTCAAAGGAATTCGACAAGGTCGCTCAGATGGGAATAGATGCCCGCAAGAACCTTTGCATCTCCGAACGCACCCACCTGATCCTGCCAACGCACAGGGCACTCGATAAAGCGTCTGAACTCTCAAAAGGTGTCGAAAAGATCGGATCCACCCTGAAGGGGATCGGGCCCGCTTACATGGACAAAACCGGCAGGAATGGTCTCCGGGTTGGGGATATCCTTGACAAGAACTTTACAACTCAGTATATCAGGCTCCGCATGAAGCACCAAAGGCTGCTTGATTCCTTTGGATTTCAGGAGGATATCTCTGCCTGGGAGGAGGAATTCTTCGATGCGATCGAGCTGCTCCGCCAGTTCAGGATCGTTAATGGTGAATACCATATCAACGAACAACTTCGTCAGGGCAAGAAAATCCTCGCCGAAGGTGCACAAGGAAGTATGCTTGATGTCGATTTCGGTACCTTCCCGTTTGTCACATCCTCCAATACGATCTCTGCGGGGGTCTGCACCGGACTGGGTGTCGCCCCGCAGAAAATAAAGGAGGTGATCGGGGTCACCAAAGCCTATTGCACACGCGTCGGTTCTGGCCCTTTCCCAACGGAACTGCATGACGAGACGGGTGAGAAACTCCGTGCCGTCGGCAACGAATTCGGCGCGACAACCGGCCGGCCCCGCCGATGCGGATGGATCGATCTCGTGGCACTTCACTACGCATGCATGATCAATGGCGTTACCCAGGTGGTGATGACAAAAGCCGATGTGCTCGATGGATTCCCTGAACTGATGGCTTGTGAGGCTTACAGCATCCACGGTAAGCAACAGACCACGGTGCCGTATCAGATGATGAAGACCGCCATCGAACCTGTTTACAGGTCATTCCCAGGCTGGCAGACGGATATTACGGGCATCCAGGAATACACAACACTCCCTGATAGCATGAAGGGTTATATCGACCATATCAATGGCTTTCTTGGGGCTCCTGTCACGTTTATTTCCAACGGACCAGGACGGGACCAGATCATCCCCTCTAACAAGGGCTGATTCAAAAAAAATATTGCATAAAAAAAATTTGGAGGTTTAATAAACTCTCTGAAATTTTACGTTTCGAATAGAACCATCGTATGGCCAAATCTGAGAAACAAAAGAAAGCCCCGGCAAAAAAAACGGCACCATCGGCCGAACAGGAGAGTAGTAAGAAAACCACATCCAGATCCAGGAAAAAGGAGGATGAAGGAGATGAGGATGACGACCTTGAAGATGCTAAACCATCAAAAGCTGGTCATGCCGGAATCGCCTCGTCTTCCAAAAAAGGAAAGTCGGATGATGAAGATGACGACGAAGGAGATGACGTCGTAGATGAATGGGAAAAGCCCGAGGAGGAGGACAGCTGGGATCCAGACTTCAACGAGTTTGATATCCCTAAATCTAAGTCCAAGAAGACGGGTACGGGTAAGAAAGCAGGAGAAGACGAGGATTTTACGGTGGACGATGAGTTCAAAGACATGGGTCTGTTTGACGATTCCGGCGGTTTCGATGACGATGACGATGATTTTTGATCGATGCCAACCATGAACCAAGCATATTTAAGGGTCCCTGACGAGGGACCCTTTTTTTCGCCTTGTATTTTTCATATCTTCCGTTCAAATACGGTTGCATGTCTCCACTCATCGCAGAATTCATCGGTACAGCCCTCGTCATCATTTTCGGCAATGGTGTCGTTGCCAATGTGGTCCTGGCAAAAAGTAAGGGCCAGCATGGGGGCTGGATGGTGATCAGTACAGGATGGGCAATGGCTGTTTTCATAGGTGTTTATGCCTCCGCCGCAACGAGCGGTGCCCATCTGAACCCAGCCGTCAGCGTAGCACTGGCCATCACCGGCAGCTTTCAGTGGCAGCAGATCCCGTCTTACATACTCGCTCAGCTCGCCGGTGCCGCAGCCGGTCAGCTGGTTGTATGGATGGTATATCGCCAGCATTTCGACGCAACGGAAGATCCTGAAGGTCAAAAGGCCTGTTTCTGCACCGCTCCGGCCATCCGACACCTTTCCCATAACCTGCTGACAGAATCTCTTGCCACCTTCGTATTCGTGCTGGCGATCCTCTTCATTTCAGGTGCAGAGATGAAACTCGGTTCACTCGACGCACTCCCGGTCGCACTCCTCGTGCTAGGTATGGGTCTGAGCCTCGGCGGGCCTACAGGCTATGCCATCAATCCCGCACGTGACCTCGGTCCAAGGATCATGCATGCCATCCTGCCAATGAAAGGTAAAGGAGGAAGCGATTGGGCCTATGCCTGGGTGCCAGTCCTCGGTCCGCTCCTTGGTGCAGCTTCAGCAGCCTTACTGTTCACATTCCTGAAAGGATCCTGAGAAAACATAGCGTGCTGCTCGCAAATCCCCACTCACTTCAAAAGGACACGCGCCACAATAAAGATCACCCAGCGCACTCATTAGTCGTTTTCAGACAACTCTCTTACCGATAACTATTTTCTATCTCCTTTTCCCTGCTTACCTTTGCGCCACATTTGAAAATTTCACCTTATATCACTCAATATGGCCAACAAAGGTAAAATCAAACAGATCATCGGTGCAGTAGTGGACGTCCAATTCGACGGACAATTGCCGGAGATCTATAATGCCCTCGAACTGAGAAAAGAAAACGGCGAAAAGCTTGTCATGGAAGTCCAGCAACATCTTGGTGAAGACAGCGTTCGCTGCATCGCCATGGATGGTACGGAAGGGCTGGTCCGCGGCACTGAAGTGATTGACACGGGCATTGCCATCGCCATGCCCATCGGAGAAGGCATCAATGGAAGACTATTCAATGTCACAGGGGATCCTATCGATGGACTTCCTGCTGTTTCTAAAGAAAATGGTCGCCCAATACATGCTAAACCCCCTCTATTCGAAGATCTGAGCACTGCAACCGAAGTGCTTTTTACAGGGATCAAGGTCATTGATCTCATCGAACCCTATGCAAAGGGAGGTAAGATCGGACTCTTCGGTGGTGCCGGTGTCGGAAAGACGGTTCTCATCCAGGAGCTGATCAACAACATCGCAAAAGGTTATGGTGGACTGTCTGTTTTTGCCGGTGTGGGAGAACGTACCCGCGAAGGAAACGATCTGCTGCGTGAAATGATCGAGGCCGGAATCATGAAATACGGCGATGCATTCAAACACAGTATGGAAGAAGGCGGATGGGACCTTGAAAAGGTTGATATGGAAGTCCTTAAAGAATCAAAAGCCACTTTCGTATTCGGACAAATGAACGAACCCCCCGGAGCCCGTGCCAGAGTCGCACTCAGTGGACTCACCATCGCTGAATATTTCCGCGATGGCGACGGACAAGGCAAAGGAAAAGATATTCTCTTCTTCGTCGATAATATATTCCGGTTTACCCAGGCTGGTTCAGAAGTGTCCGCCCTGCTGGGCCGTATGCCCTCCGCTGTTGGATACCAACCAACCCTTGCAACGGAAATGGGACTGATGCAGGAACGCATCACTTCCACCCGGAATGGCTCCATCACGTCTGTTCAAGCAGTTTATGTACCGGCTGATGACCTTACCGATCCGGCACCGGCAACGACCTTCGC
>JBIKIB010000355.1:0-4167 GCA_044361845.1 Chitinophagaceae bacterium
ATCATCGAGTTCGTTGAGATGCTCGACCGGAATGGAAATCGCAACTCGCTGATTCCGAAGGTTGTATATATGGAAGGGCATGATCCGGAATCGAATGTCGCGGTGGAAGTGGCCATCAATTACAACGACTCTTATAGTGAGCATATCTTCTCCTATGTCAATAATATCAACACCATCGAAGGCGGCACCCATGTGGCCGGTTTCCGAAGGGCGATCACACGTGTCTTCCAGCAATATGGCAAAAAGGAAGGGATGTTTGAGAAGTCGAAGGTGGAAGTGGAAGGGGATGATTTCAGGGAAGGCCTGAGCGCCATCATCTCCGTTAAGGTACCCGAGCCGCAGTTCGAAGGACAAACAAAGACCAAACTCGGGAATTCGGAGGTCATAGGCATTGTCGACACCACCGTGGCACGTGCACTCCAAGCCTACCTTGAAGAAAATCCAAAAGAGGCCAAATCCATCATCAGCAAGGTCATCCTGGCAGCACAGGCGAGGGCCGCAGCCAGAAAGGCACGCGAACTCGTGCAACGAAAGACCGTCCTCTCCGGTGGCGGCATGCCCGGCAAACTATCAGATTGCTCAGAAAGGAACCCCAGCAAATGTGAGCTGTTCCTGGTGGAAGGAGATTCCGCAGGTGGTACCGCCAAGCAGGGACGCGACCGGAATTACCAGGCCATCCTCCCCCTGCGGGGTAAGATCCTGAACGTGGAAAAAGCCATGGAGCACCGGATATATGACAATGAAGAGATCCGGAACATGTTCACCGCCCTTGGGGTCAAGGTCGGTACGCTTGAGGACCCGAAAGCACTGGATCTTTCCCGCTTGCGATACCATAAGCTCATCATCATGACCGATGCGGACATCGACGGCAGCCATATCGCAACGCTGATCCTAACGTTCCTCTTCCGATACATGAAGGAAATGGTCCAGCAAGGCTATGTGTATATCGCTCAGCCACCCTTATACCTGGTGAAAAAAGGAAAGGAACAACAATACGCATGGAACGAAGAACAACGCAGGTTCTACATTGAAAAAATCGGAGCAGGAAAAGAAGATAGCGTCAGCGTACAGCGCTACAAAGGTCTTGGTGAGATGAACGCCTCCCAGCTTTGGGATACCACGATGAATCCTGCATCCCGCACACTGAAGCAGGTGACGATCGAAAGCGCCGCAGAAGCCGACAGGATCTTCAGCATGCTCATGGGTGACGAAGTCGCTCCCAGAAGAGAATTCATCGAATCCCATGCCCGCTACGCCAAACTCGACATCTGACAGACATCTGTCACGGGATTTGCTCACAGATCCCATGAATAATATCAAAAAAAGAAAAGGATCTCCGGGTAATTCAATCCTCCGGGAGGTCCTTTTTCTTTGCGTATTCTGCTGTAATTTCACCTTCTCATGAAAAATTTCCTCTATTCCCTGATTGCGGCCTCCATACTTTTACTCACAGGTTGTTTCAATATCACCGATGAGATCTTTTTTGATAAAAAAGGCGGGGGGACATTCCAGACAAAAATCGATGCCAGAAAGATGATGGAGATGATGGAAATGGTCAAAAACTTCCTGCCAGACAGCCTTAAAGACAATCCCGAGCTGAAAAACCTGAACCTGAAAGACTCTCTGAAAAATATGTGGCCGGAACTGGAGAAAGTCGCAGGCGTGAGCAATGTGACGCGTGAAAGCAACCAGGAATCGGTCTTCATAGTGTCATTCAGGTTTTCGGATATTGATGCTCTGAATAGGGCCATCGCAGTCAGAACAAAAGAGGATACATCCACAACCGGGAGAACCGACGCATACAGTTTCGAAAAGGGAAGACTTATATGCAACAGCTCCATGTTCGATGGCATGGGGGACATGATGAAAGACCTTGGCAGCGATATGCCCGGCACAGAAAATCAAGAGATGGGCATGGAAATGTTCCAGGGCATGATGGACGATATGAAATTTACATCGATCTACCATTTCCCCGGGAAGATCAAAGATTTCACCAACAAACGTGCAACACTTTCCGATGACGGAAAAACCATCACCCTTGAAATCAACATGATGGATTCAAAAACCAAACAGACACAACACAACGATATCAAGTTCAATTGATCCCATATACAGGCGGAATGAAAAAAAAATCAAGTGCGCTTCAACATGGGATGATCCTGCTGGCCTATCTTTTCATGAATCTCTCGGTCGCCGCACAGGTGGCCAACCCATATTACATGAATGGATCTGCCACCCAGGATAACTGCAATTGTTATACCTTGACGCCAGATGTCAATACCAGGTCAGGGTCGGTCTGGAACATTTATAAGATAAGCCTTAAAGACACTTTCGATTTCAAATTCAGCGTCTACCTTGGTGCCACGGATGCCAATGGGGCTGACGGAATAGCATTCGTACTGCAACCCATCAGCACACAGGTGGGTAGTACTGGCGGTGGGCTGGGCTTCAGTGGGGTGAGCCCATCCATCGGCGTCACGATCGACACCTGGCAGAACACAGATAATAATGACCCCCTTCACGACCACATCGCCATTCAGCGGAACGGTGACTTAGGCCACCAGTCTATCAACAACCTCGCCGGGCCGGTCACCGCATTGGCCACAAGTGATAATATCGAAGATGGCAACTGGCATTTGTTGCGGGTGCAGTGGAATCCCAGCACAAAGATCCTCAAAGCATCAATGGACGGAGTGGATCGGGTAAGCGCTACCATTGATCTGGTAAGCACCGTCTTCAATAACGACCCTGAAGTATTTTGGGGATTCACAGCCTCGACCGGCGGTGCGCGAAACCTGCAACGTTTCTGCACCGCACTCGACCCGCGGCTGAAAAATCTCTCAGCCCAGGAAACCTGCTTCGGTAAGCCCATCACTTTTCAGGATAGCTCGAGTTCCTTCAGTAAGGTCGTGAAATGGTTCTGGGACTTTGGAGATGGTACAACAGACACCCTACCCAATCCACCACCACACCTGTATGCCGCACCTGGTAATTATACCGTTAAACTGAATATACTGGGCAATAATGGATGCTTGTCCGACACCCTCAGGCAACCGGTGGTAGTAGGCTCCGATCCTTTTACAAACATCAAATGGTCTCCTGATCCGGTGTGTGCGTTCGCGCCCATACAATTCAGGGATTCATCGCTGGTCGCCTATGGCACCGTCAACCAATGGACTTGGAATGTAGGGGGTACAAACTTCACGACACAAAACCCATATCTTCCAAACGGACTCCCGGCCGGAAGACAATCGATTTCTCTGAAAGTCAGGACGGCAGAAGGTTGTATTTCATCCGTCGTAAGCAAAGAACTGGACATCCTTCCACTACCGGCGGCAGAGATCATCACAAACGGTTTCCTTTGTGCAGGAGAAAAAATCACGCTTACAGGTACCAGCCTTACACCATCCATACCCATCACCAAATGGATCTGGGATCTCGGGGATGGACGAAAAGATAGCAGTGGATCAAGCATCATCCCCATGTTCGCCAGTGGAGGATCATACCCCGTTTCATTGCTGGTACGCGGCAGCAATGGCTGCCTGTCATTGCCGGATACGGCAACCATCAGTGTATATGAGACGGATGCTTTCGCCGGGAATGATACCATCGTTGGACTGGGCCTTCCCTTTCAACTCAAAGGAACGGGCGGACTTATTTACAGTTGGTCACCGGCATTCGGACTGAGTGATCCGAATATTCCGAACCCCATCGCCTCTCTGACCGCTGACGCCTTTTATGTGCTCACAGTATCCACACCAGCAGGGTGCGAGACTTCGGACACCATTAACATTCGTGTTTTCAAAGGACCGGAGATCTATGTGCCAACCGCCTTCACGCCCAATGGTGACGGACTCAACGATCTCCTGAAAGCCCTGCCGATAGGCCTTACCCTCAATTACCTTAAAATATTCGACCGATGGGGAAATCTGATATTTTCCACTTCGGATCCGCGAATAGGCTGGGACGGAAGGGTGCGCGGAAAAGACAGCCCCACAGGCATTTTTATCTGGGCTACCAGCGGAAGCGACAGCTCGGGCAGGACGATGGTCAGGAAGGGTACGCTGCAATTGATCCGTTGATATATGTGGCTTGGAATTTCTGAAACAAATCGGTTAATTTAGTTACTCGCTTACATACTTAAAAAAGCCATATGAGTGATTCCAG
>JBIKIB010000356.1:0-4166 GCA_044361845.1 Chitinophagaceae bacterium
TTTCTTTTCATACAATACACCTCTTTGCAATGTCATCCTGAGCGAAGCGAAGGATGACGGTGTGGGGTGGTTGTGTTTGATGGAAGTGGTGGGGAGCGGAAGTATGATTATTTGTCAAGCTGCAACCAATTTCTTTCCATAATTTAAACCTCTTTGCAATGTCATCCTGAGCGGAGCGAAGGAACTGGATGTTTGTATTGAAAACGTCGATGAATGAAGGACAACAGAAAAAGTCCAGGTCCTTCGCTTCGCTCAGGATGACGGTGTGGGGTGGTTGTGTTTGGTGAGGGGGCAACAACAAAAGTCCAGGTCCTTCGCTTCGGGCAGGATGACGGTGTGGGGTGGTTGGGTTTGGTTAAAGTGGTGGCGAGCGGAAGTATGATCATGTATCAAGCCTTTGCGGTAGAAAACTGGCCTCAACGCAAAGACGCAAAGGAACGAAGGAAAAATGGAAACCTCTTTTTGCTCCAGGCAAAACAATGAT
The DNA here is from genome assembly GCA_044361845.1 of Chitinophagaceae bacterium. Lineage (GTDB taxonomy): Bacteria > Bacteroidota > Bacteroidia > Chitinophagales > Chitinophagaceae > Pollutibacter. The sequence continues at coordinate 485 of JBIKIB010000356.1, forward strand.
CAGCGGGAGCTTTTATCATCTCTGGCATCCTTTTCTTTCAACGCAAAAATTTGCCTCTTACAATACAAAATAACCCGTAGATTTTCCTTGTCCTTGTTTCTCGATCAAGCCCTGCACTATCATTGTACTTAATGCTTTTTTTACGGTAGGCAATGCCATATCAAGCTTTCTGGCGATCTCACCGGAACTGCAACCTGCATGGTTTTGAATGAAGAACAAAATGCGTTTTTCACGTTGGGAAATTGGCTTATCCGTTTTGTTTTCTTCGAGTTTAACCAGCAATTGCTCTTGAATATTTATCAAACAACTTATAAAAAACGTGAGCCACTCTGTTACATTTTCGCCCGGTCTATTGCGCTGAGTTTGCATGAGCACCTTGTAATATTCCGATTTCCGGCTTTCAATTTCGTGTTCGAAGCTCACATACTGAATCCAGGAATAACCATTTTTCAAGAGTAACAAACTTCCTAACAACCTGCTGAGTCTACCATTCCCATCCTGAAATGGATGAATGCTTAGAAACTCATACACAAACAAAGCCGCCTTTACCAAGGGTATTGTCTCCATGTCGGAATCATACCAATACATCAACTGCCTCATCGCATCCTGTGTTGCCAAACCAGGCTCCGCTGTTCTAAATACAATTTGCTTTGTTCCATCTGCTAAATTGGCCTCAACAGCATTACTGACTTGCTTGTATTCGCCTTTATGCCATGCATCTTTTTCACCATGCTGCATTAAAATTTTATGCAGGTTCTTGATTTGACTTTCCGTTATTCCGATGGCTGCATAATTTTCGGCGATAGTGTCTAATGCTTCAAAATAACCCAGCACTTCCTGCTCATCTCTTTCTTCAAGTTTGGAAATAGAAATTTTCTCAATCAATACGGCCACTTCATCGTCGGTCATTTTAGATCCTTCGATTCTGGTGGAAGCACCTACACTTCTAACGGTAGCTATCGACTTCAACTGCTTTAATACCGCTCCTTCCCTCTTTTCAATCGATGCCCAGGATGCATCGAACCGGTCAATTTTACTTAACTCCGTCATGAGCTTCATGCCCAAGTCAAGTTTCAAAGTATGGATACTTAAACTCATTAAAATATTCGTATTTATACGCAAATATACGAAATGATAACTCATCAAGTAAATACCGTATGCGTATTTATCTGTAAATATCCGAATAGCGAAACGAAAGATTACTTTCCTGGATAAGATGGCAATTTTACAAGTTGCCGGTCCTTCGAAGTGATCTGGCTGCTATGCCTTTGTAGAAACGCGATGCAGCGCATAAAACCGCGGGGAGGCAATACTTATCGCGAAGACGCAAGGAAACAAGGAAAACTGTCAAATTATTCAAGGACAAGATAGTATGGTCATGTATCAAGCTGCATCCAATCTCTTTCCATACCATAAACCTCTTTGCAATGTCAGCCTATGTTTGCGAACGACTCTCCCCCGGCTGTCATCCTGAGCGGAGCGAAGGACCTGGATGTTCTGACTTTGTTGCGGCTCCATTCATCGCGTCTATACGCGACGGAGATACCTTTCCGCGAAGGCAAGAAGACATGAAGGGAAATTGTCAACGTATTTCAGTACATGATTGTTCATACCTCCCCATCATGCCAAAGCACTTTTGCTCGACAAAATGCTCCCCTATCTAACAATAAAAGCCCTTTAAATGACATATAAGCAGTTTTATGTTATTTATTATTTTATAATTAACAAATAAGCTTTCCTTAATGTTATATAAGAGATATATTTGTTAGATAAAGAACAACTAAATTGATTCCTTATGCGCGTTAGTCGGGCAGAGATAGAAAAAGAACTCACCCGGATCAAAGAAGTTCTGGCTCAATTTGAAGGCGGCGCTTCAATCAGCGCGATAGCAGAACGCCTTACCCCTCATATCGAACAACACACGCTTCGCCGCCGCCTCGCTAAACTGGAAGAGCTGGGTGATGTTAGAACCAGTGGACAAAGGAAATGGACAACCTACCAGCTTGTTTCTCCCGTTCGAAAAGAAACGGTTGCCGCCCCCACCGCCCCAGTTTCAGGGCAACACGAGATTGTTCCACTTTCTCCGGAAGCGAAAAAAGTTGTAAAAATCATCTCCCAGCCAGAAGAGAAACGTAAGCCCGTTGCCTATAATATAGACTTCCTGATGTCTTATCGCCCGAACGAGGATTCTTATTTATCTGACCTTGAAAAAAACAAACTCGCAGCGCTTGGGAAGACAACCGGATCAGATCAGCCTGCAGGGACTTACGCAAAAAATATCCTGCAAAGGCTTCTGATAGATCTTGCATGGAACTCAAGCCGTCTTGAGGGCAATACATATAGCCTGCTGGAAACGCAACGCCTACTTTCCCTGGGAAAAGCTGCCGACGATAAAACGGCGGAAGAAGCGCAGATGATCCTGAATCATAAAGAAGCCATTGAGTTCATAGTCCACGCTGCCGACGAGATTCACTTCAACGCATATTTCGTTTCAGGACTCCACGCCCTGTTGTCAAACAACCTGATGGCAGACCCGGATGCATATGGCCGTCTGCGAACGATCGGAGTAGGAATCGACCTTTCTGTTTATATGCCACCGGAGATTCCCCAACAAATCGAGGAAATGTACGAGATCATCCTGCATAAAGCAGATCTGATTGAAAATCCGTTTGAACAATCTTTTTTTGTTTCCGTTCATTTGCCCTACCTGCAACCCTTTGAGGATGTAAACAAGCGCGTTTCACGCCTTGCCGCTAATATTCCGCTTATCAAGCATAATCTTTCTCCGCTGTCGTTTGTCGGCGTTCCGAAAGATGTTTACATATATGGACTTCTTGGGATTTATGAACTCAACAAAATTGATGTTCTCAAAGATGTATTCATGTGGGCTTATGAGCGTTCCGCCGCGCGCTATGCCGCATTGCGGCAAACTATAGGAAGGCCCGATCCCTTCGTGTATGCATACAGACAGGAAATCAGAAACATCGTCTCGGATATCGTGTTGAAGGCGACACCTTACAAAGAGGCCGTACAGAAAATTAAACAAGCAGCAGATCGGCTTCCGCAAGAAGATCGTATCAGATTCATCGAGATCGTGGATACGGATCTGATGAACCTGAAGGAAAATAATATCGCGCGTTATTTTATTCACCCTTACGAGTTCAGGACTTGGAAAGAAAAGTGGGAACTTTAGAAAGTATAATACTCCCTGGCACCTTTGCGCCTTTGCAGTGAACCCCTACCCCACCCTGTCTCTCAAAAATACAAAGGTCCCACGAGTGATGGCCCCAGTCATGGGCTGCGGCTTTGGAACGATTGCCGCGTGAAAACTACCGATTTTAATATCCATCAATTAATTCGTTCTTCCAACAAATCTTTCCAAAGTATGAACCCCTTTTGTGCGTTGGAATAATCATGGAGGATGCGACTGAAATTTTCCGGATTCGAACCAAGAAACACCTGCCGCCCCTGATCTCGGATCATTTGAAGGTGGCCGTCAATTTCCTTCAAGTTGGTGGGCAAGTATGAAAAATTATTGGGAAAGTGCCAAAGGTAGGTCGCTTCCCTGGTATCCAATGTCTCCAAAATAATGTGATAACGCTCTGTTCCGGTTATCAAAAAAACAAACGAGAAGGGCCGTAGAACAAATCACATTCTCATGATATTGCCGGCGTGTCTTGCT
>JBIKIB010000357.1:0-4161 GCA_044361845.1 Chitinophagaceae bacterium
TTGCAACGGAAATGGGACTGATGCAGGAACGCATCACTTCCACCCGGAATGGCTCCATCACGTCTGTTCAAGCAGTTTATGTACCGGCTGATGACCTTACCGATCCGGCACCGGCAACGACCTTCGCGCACCTCGACGCAACCACGGTATTGAGCCGTAAAATCGCCGATCTTGGTATCTACCCGGCTGTTGATCCATTGGATTCCACATCACGGATCCTGACACCGATCATTGTCGGGGATGCACACTACGATTGTGCCAACAGGGTGAAGCTGATCCTTCAGCGGTACAAAGAACTGCAGGACATTATCGCCATCCTTGGAATGGATGAGCTCAGCGACGAGGATAAGCTCATCGTAAGCCGCGCACGCCGCGTGCAGAGATTCCTCAGCCAGCCCTTCCATGTCGCAGAACAGTTCACTGGCCTGAAAGGAGTGTTCGTGGGCATCGAAGATACCATCCGCGGATTCAATATGATCATGGATGGCGAAGTCGATGAATATCCCGAAGCGGCATTCAACCTGGTAGGAACCATCGAAGATGCCATCGAGAAAGGTAAAAAGATGCTCGAAGCGGTAAATGCTTAAGCAAGTGTCGTTAAAAAATAGTAACACATGCATTTAGAAATACTGACACCCGAAAGGAAGCTGTACAGCGGAGAGATCTATGGCATACAATTGCCCGGTATCTCGGGCTCTTTCCAGGTTCTTGAAAAACACGCCCCCATGGTCAGCGCCCTCGGGAAAGGCAGCATCAAAGTGCTCCTTGACAAAAACGGGTCAAATACATCCCACTATGATGTGAAAGGCGGATTTATTGAAGTGTTGAACAATAAGGTCTCTGTCCTGGTGGAGGGTGCAGTAGAGCAGTCAGCATAATGCATTGACCCGTCACCTCTTCATAAAAAAAGCCTGATTATATCAGGCTTTTTTTATGAAGAGGTGACGGCATGGATCATCCACAAAATGCCGGGCATATGCCACCCTACCTGTCACCCCGTAAAACCATTTCTGCATATTTTTTCTGCTCCGGATTGGTATTTGCCACCTGGGCAGCGCGCATTCCTTTTATAAAGGACAGGTTCGAACTCAACGATGCATCATTGGGAGGGATTCTTTTCATGTTACCACTGGGTTCCGTCTCCGCATTACCTATTGCGGGTTGGGTGATCGGCCGATTCGGCAGTAGGATAGTGACGGCATTTTCTGCAATGATGTATGCATTCCTGCTTTGGCAACTCTGCGTTGTCAATGCTGTCGTGACACTCTCTTTTGTACTTTTCTTGTTTGGGTTTGTCGGGGATCTAATGAATATCTCAATGAACACACAAGGGCTCAGTGTACAGCGGCTCCTAAAGAAGCCCATCCTGTCAGGATTACATGCACATTGGAGTTTCGGAGCCCTGGCCGGCGCACTTACCGGCGGATGGTCATTGCGGCTTTCTTTGACCACGCAACAGCATTTCCTTCTGATCGCTTTACTCGTTGCCCTTGCATCCATGGTGTTTTCCTTCTTCATGGTCGCAGATAGCCCGCAGGAAGATGCCAGCAGAAAGATTTTCACCTGGCCCGATAAGTCGATTCTTTTGCTGGGTCTGATATGCTTCTGCAATACCATGGCAGAAGGCGCAATGGCCGACTGGAGCTCGTTGTATTACCGGCAGTTGATCGTTGACAATAGCAAGGTAACAACCACCGGCTATGTGGCATTCACACTTGCCATGGCCATCGGCCGGCTTTGCGGAGACCGGGTCATCCAAACCCTCAGATACCGGAAAACCCTTATGCTCAATGGTCTCCTCACTGCCGCCGGACTCATACTCGCCATCGCATGGCCGCACCCGGTCGCGGTCATCTTCGGTTATGCCTTGGTGGGCCTTGGGGTCTCGTCCGTCATTCCAATCGTCTATATGATGGTCGGGAAAAGCAGCAATCTGGCACCTGCCGCAGCATTGTCGGCTGTCAGTGCCATCGGATTCACAGGTTTTTTGATCGGTCCCCCTGTCATCGGCTTGATCGCTCAACACAACGGACTGCGCCTCTCACTCCTGGTGATCGCCCTTCTTGGTGGGATGATATTCGTACTGGCAGCCAAAGGAGTGAAAAAATAAATCATAAACGGATGATCCCACACGAATTGAAAGGGATGGGAATCAAAAAAAGAAGTTCTTAGAAAAGCAAAAACCTGCAGATCCTTGTCAATTCAGTGAAGGATCCGACGGGGAGTTGACCAGTATCTCATACTCCCCCCCCATATCCCGAAGGGATTGCTTCCATGCATCTTCTGGATTGTTTGTAAAAACAAGACGCCGGTTGGCAGGCGTCACGAGCCAACTCTTCTCCTTCATCTCTTCCTCCAGTTGACCATCCGTCCATCCCGAATAGCCAATGAAAAAGCGAATACGGGCGGGGTCTATCTTTTCTTCCCGAAGAAGCCTCGTCGCCAGGTTGAAATCGCCTCCCCAAAAAATACCATCCTTGAGCTCTGTGCCGCCAGGAATGAGTGCCGGGTATTGGTGCAGGAAATGAATTGTATCGCGTTGTACGGGTCCTCCGGCAGAAACGACATGGTCTAAACCTTGAAGATCGGGTATTAATTCTTCGAGCGTGAGGTCGTATTTGCGATTCAGTATGAACCCAAAACTGCCTTCTTCCTTGTGCTCACAAACGAGTACAACGGTCCTCGTGAAATTCGGGTCCTTCAAAAATGGCTCAGCGATGAGCAGCATGCCAGGTCCAGGTGTGTACATGATGATCTAAATTAAACATAAATATCATCGGAAAATGTTAAAAATTGTCAGAACCTGAGCCTGCTTTTTTACGTTCATTCTCAAATAAATTGGTTTAGTTTGCCAACGCATGGTTAAATGAACATCAAACCTGTTGTGCCATCATGCATCAACGTATTTTTGCGAACTGATGAAGAAAGTCATCCCACTGATCACTGTACTGATAACATTATCCCTTGTCGGAATAATCGTGATACAGGTTTCCTGGATCAAGAATATGCTGCTCATTAAAAAAGAGCAGATGCATGACCAGGCGACGCTGGCGATCTATGAAGTCACCGATGAATTATCCGCAGGTAAAAGCAGGTTTTCATTGCTCACCAATCCCGCCGATCTCAGTGAATTGTCGAATGAAAACCTGATCGACTTATTGAAATCTCCTTCTGTAGCGGATAAGTTTTCAGTTGATGATATCCATCGGAAGCTTCGAAAATCCTTTGCAAAGCACGGACAGCCCAATGCACGCTTCACGTTCGCCGTCATTTCTGTGAAGAACAACAATGATTACGAATTGGCATCCCCTGGTTTCGAGCAGTCCTATGAAAAAGCATTGGAGGATTCCATCCATAATTGGATATCTGTTTGGCCACTGCTGTCGCTTACAGGTAGCGAGACGGAAAGCATAGCGCCAGACGAGAATCTTGTCGTGGTCATTAGCGACTTGCAGGAGTTTGTAGTTCGTTCGATGGGGTGGATGATCGCAGGGGCACTGCTGTTCACATTCATCATCATCGCAGCTTTTTTTGTGACGGTGCGCACGCTCTTGCGGCAGAAAAAAATCAGTGAGATCAAATCAGACTTCATCAATAACATGACCCATGAACTGAAGACACCCCTCGCCACCATCTCTCTGGCAGTGGATTTCCTGCGCAATGAAAAGATCGTGAACAATCGGGAAAAAGTCATTGAGTATGCAGGGGTCATCAAGGATGAGAACAATCGTATGAATAGTCAGGTGGAACGCATCCTGCAAGCAGCTCTGCTCGATAAACAATCGCAGGAGATGAAGTTGAAGCCGCTCAGCGTACACCAGGTCCTGGAAGCTGTCAAGGATCATTTCGCATTGAGGATCAATGAACGGAATGGAAGCCTGACCCTTCACCCAGCTGCAAGCAGTGATCTGATCATGGCCGATGAACTACAGTTCAATAATATGGTCAGCAACCTCGTCGAAAATGCCGTGAAGTATAGCCGGGAGGACGTGCCACCGGAAATACACATCCATACGATGGATAATGGTAAATATATCCGGATGCGTGTGGAAGATAACGGCATTGGCATGAACAGGGAGACGCTGAAGCGCATATTCGAGAAGTTCTACCGGGCCCACACGGGCAACTTGCATAATGTGAAAGGATTCGGACTCGGCTTGA
>JBIKIB010000358.1:0-4127 GCA_044361845.1 Chitinophagaceae bacterium
CATGTCTTTCCCAATGCCTGATTTCCATTTTTTACTGCTGTCTGACACCAAGCAGAACTTCCAACCAATACTATTTTCAGTACTTTGAATCCTTTTGTGAGGATTATACCCTTTGTTTTCTCTTTTTAAAGCTCTGCAGCCTGTAAGGCCATTCCAAGGTAGATATCACCATTCCACGCAAGATCGCATACACCTCAAGCATTCTTTGGGTTGAAAAAACCCAAAAATCCTTTCCGGTGAGCAGGGATAAGAGAACTTGATCTAGAAATATTTACATGACCGGAAGTCCCGACAGGAATCGAACCTGACTCTAAAAGTTAATGCCAATCTAGATTCCATCACGCTCGGCTTGCAGCAGTTGCCCATTGGTTGCCGATGGTCCAGAAATTAGGGGGCTAATACACTTGCGGCAGCGAGAAAGGTGAATGCAAATTTAATTGTGTCTAAGAAAAAAGACTTCCCTGAGGAATATTTACAATCGTTTAGACTCAACGCAAAAACTGCAGATGATTATTTAACAGATATCATTGATCTCAACAAAGAGCCGGCATTAGCTGCTTTTAAAGAAATGGTCTTAAATAAAAAAATCCTAAAATGGAAGTGGTGGAAGTATTGGATCAGTTGAGGAAAGCAGGTCTTTTAGACACTGCAAATTATCTTCATGCCATTTTGTAAATGAAAAACTCCGAATCAATAACCATTGTTTTCAAAAACCATTATTTTTTCTAAAATAATAAGGTGGTCCCGGCAGGAATCGAACCTGCATCTAAAGTTTAGGAAACTTCTATTCTATCCATTGAACTACGGGACCATTGAACTTTTCGGACAAGAAACCCCAACAGAAGTAATCCCGTCGGGTTGCAAATGTAAGGGAATTGGGCAAATCCATCATCCGGACCTATTCAAATTATCCCGAGATCTCATTTCGCACTAGCTTTATTCTTTACTGATGTCGATCGGGTTCAAAAATCATCCTTTTAAATAGGGACAAGTCATATGCGATCATGTCTTCCATAAAGCGCTTCATAAAAGAAATCTTCACCGCAACCGGTACGTTGTCGTTATTGGACGAACTCCATTTCCAATGGACAAAACTGGTGAACGCTCGAAAAAACAGGAGCTTCCTGAGATCTAACCCCTTATTCCGCATGCCGCCTGACCGGTACTTACATGAGACGTACCGGCTGGATTACCAAGAATATGCCGAAGACGGGCGGTTGACAGCACAAGAGATCATGGAGAGGGTGAAGCCATTTATTCCGTCAGACAAGCTCCGCGTCCTTGAATGGGGATGTGGTGTTGCAAGGATCACACGACACCTGAAAGCAATCGCAGGCATTGCTGAAGTCGTCGGAGTCGATGTGAATCCTGGTATGATTGAGTGGAACCGGGCGAATATACCTGATGCGAGCTTCGCTATCATTGATCACTCGCCCCCGATGAATATTTCAAACGGAAGATTTGATCTGGTCTTAGCCATCTCGGTACTCACCCATATCGATGCAGCACTTCAAGAGGCATGGCTCACTGAGATCTCGGGGACCCTTCAACCGGGTGGTATCTTCATCCTCACCACCCATGGTGAGGCCTTCTTGGAGAAACTAAACAATTTGGAACAAGAGCGATTATTGATCGAAGGCATATATACAAAACCCTATCTCCAACAGGGACACCGAATGATGTCAACGTATCAAAATGCCGAATTTTTCCGTAAAATGCTGACCCGACACTTCGAGGTACTTGAATTCCTTGACGGATCCAAATATCCCGAAACTGCTGGTGGACAGGATCTGTGGGTGGTCAGCAGACATAAGGAATTAAATTGATCAATGTCGCCCAAGAATGTTCAATTCAGCATCCGCCAATGTGAAATTATGTACTTTCGCATCCTATGAAATTGTTCAACGTTTTCATCAAATACAGATTTTGGCTGGGCATTGCCGCCCTGATCGGTGCGATACTCGTTAATGTGATCAGCGGATTTCTGCCTGCACTCGTACTATACCTCATTGGGATCATATTCATATTCACCCATTTCTTCATTGGTCCGTTGCGTCTGATCCAGGAATTCCTCGAGGATGGAGATTTTGACGGAGCGGAGAAGATGCTTGCGACGATCTGGTTCCCTGACCTTTTGTACAAACCTATTCGCTCTGTTTTTTATACCCTGAAGGGCAATCTGGCGATGATGAAGCAGGACTTCGATTCAGCTGAAATCCATATGAAGAAGAGCCTTTCGCTGGGCTCTGCCATGAAGGAAGCCGAAGGGGCCAACAAACTCCAGCTTGGCATGATGGCCATGCAGAAAGGTGACATGAAGCAAGGCGAAAGCTATATCCGGCAGGCAATAAAAGCAGGCATCCCTGACAAAGAGAGCTCAGCCCTTGCCTATCTTCAAATGTGCCAGATCATGATCCAGAAAAGGGAATTCAGGGCTGCCAAAGATTTCTTTCGCAAGGCCAAGGCCATGAAACCTTCTGCCCAACAAGTGACCGACCAGATCAAACAGATCGAGAAATTCATCACCCGCATGCCTGGATAAATATCCACCTTGGACGGAGGATTTTCACCCCCCTATGAATCCTATCATTGCTCCCATTTCCCAAAGAGCTCTTCCACTTTACTGAATCGAAAGCGGAAAATCCCTTCCAGTTGGCTCCGAATAAAAAGGGCATTGGCAATATTACCCAAAGGACCCAAAGGCGCTTTGTAATGGATCAGGTCGATCATTTCAACCCCTCCTTCAATCTCCCTGAAATGATGCTGGTGATGCCATAATGCATAGGGGCCAAACCGTTGTTCATCCACGAAGAATAACTTTGGCTGCACGTGCGTGATCTCAGTCATCCAAAACATGGGAATACCCAATATCGGTTTTACATTGTAAGTAATGACTTGCCCTGCATACATCTCATCGCCAAAAAGCGGATTGGTGAGTTTGAGGTTCAGGTATGATGGGGTCATGACTGCGAGGTTCTTCGGATGTGAAAAGAAATCCCATGCTGTATCAAGGCTCACAGGCACTTTTTGTGCCTTTTTAAACATATGTACACCCATACTTAAGTAATTTATCTGCTCTTACAACGGACAATGGTGACAATTGTTGGGAAATATTACCTTCAATGAAAGCAGGATGCAAAGTTTCACGAAATTCGCATCAAAAAGGTTGAGATCACTATTTCTGGCAGGAATTGCCATCTGTTTCATCTGCATCCTGTTTGCCGGATCATGCGGTCAGCCACTCCCGCCTACCGGTGGTCCCAGGGATACCCTGCCGCCTGTCCTGGTTAAAGCGGAGCCTGCCGGTTTCACAACCAACTTCAAAGGCAATCGCATCAACATCGAATTCAACGAGTATATCCAACTCGATAATCCTTTCGAGAAATTGGACTATTCTCCCGTTCCAAAAGTCAAACCACAGGCCGAAGGAAAGCTCCGCAATGTCAGCATACGGATCAAGGATACCCTCGAACCCAACACCACCTACAGCATTGATTTCGGAGATGCGATAAAAGATATCAATGAAAATAATTCACTTCGTGATTTCACGTATGTCTTCTCCACGGGTCCAACAATCGATAGTGGCGTCATCACAGGCAGGGTCTTTTATGCCGAAACCGGGAAAACCGACAGCCTCATCACCGTCATACTGCACCGAAATCCGGACGATTCAGCAGTGGCAAAGGAAAAGCCCCGCTACACTACCCGGACAAAAAGCAACGGGGATTTTACTTTCCGATATCTCGCGGCAGGGACATACAGGATATTCGCACTCAAAGACGCTGACGGAGGGTTAAAATACGACCAGAAATCGGAATATCTGGGCTTCTCCGATAGTGCCGTTACGGCAAGCCAGGCGAATTCGATCACGCTGTATGCCTTCACGGAGGAACCGGATGCGCAGAAAAAAACCCCTACCGGCAGCGGACCGGCCCCGGCCGCCAGAAATAAAGATGACAAAAGACTCAGATTCGCAACAAGCCTCGAGGCTGAAAAGCTGGACATCCTCAACGACCTTACCCTGACATTCGAAAGCAAGCTCAAGTCTTTTGATACATCAAGGATCTCACTCACCAGCGAAGATTTCAAACCCCTGATCCCGTTCGTTGTGCAGCCAGACAGTACCA
>JBIKIB010000359.1:0-4123 GCA_044361845.1 Chitinophagaceae bacterium
TTTTCCTCTTTTTTGGATAATTCCTGACGGATAGGATTAAGGTCTACCAGGATCGGGGCAAGTGCATCTGGCTCTTCCACAGAGGGTGCTGCGGTCACAGGGGCTTCCGGGGCCACAGGCTCAGGGTACTCCGGTTCACTCGATTTTGATATTGTTTCCAGGATGAAGACCACCTTATCTTCCTCTTCTTTGGGCTTAAAGTTTATTTCAGGAATGGCTTTTTCGAAAGGAGCTTCATTTTCAAAGCCTGTCGCAATAAGAGTGATGCCTATCTTGGCACCAAGTGTGTGGTCATAGCCAAGTCCCAGGATAACATCCCTATCAGGACCGGCGTGACTGAGCAGATATTGCTGGATGACCTCTACCTCATCCATTGTGAATTCGTATTCACCTTCAGAAGAATTGATATTGATAAGAATCCATTTCGCGCCACGAATATCATTGTCATCCAACAGGGGTGAATTCATAGCCTGCTCAATGGCATGATGTGCCCGATTTTCACCTTCGGCACTGGCATTTCCGAGGATGGCCTTGCCACCATTTCGCATCACGGTACACACGTCAGCAAAATCGACGTTCATATGCCCGGTAGTACCTATGACATCAGTGATGCACTTGGCAGCAGTTGCCAGTACGTTATCGGCCGTCGAAAAGGCCGCGCGCATGGTAAGATTCCCGAACTGATGCCGGAGCTTATCATTGCTGATGATGAGCAGCGTATCGACATACTTTTTAAGCTCTTCAATACCTTCAAGGGCCTGTAATAAACGCTTTTTCCCTTCATAAGAGAAGGGTGTGGTCACGATACCCACGGTGAGGATACCCATCTCCTTACTCATCCTGGCCACGATGGGGGCGCCCCCTGTACCCGTTCCTCCGCCCATTCCCGCAGTCACAAAAACCATCTTTGTGTTCACCTCAAGTATGCGACGAACTTCTTCCAAACTCTCCTCGGTCGCCTGCCGGCCGATCTGAGGATTTGCCCCGGCACCAAGTCCCTGCGTGAGGTTGGGTCCGAGTTGGATCTTATTCGGCACCTTGCTGGCTGTAAGCGCCTGCGCATCGGTATTACAAATGATGAAATCGACCCCATCGATGGACTGGTCGTACATGTAGTTCACTGCATTACTGCCTCCGCCACCCACGCCGATGACTTTAATGATCGAGGACTGCTGTTTTGGCAAATCAAAATGAATCATTCATATCTGGTTTTTCATCTGCCCGCTTCACGGAGCAAATGGATGATAAATGGTGTCTGGCCTTTTTTCAGAATTTTCGTTTCATGGGTCGGCAAATCAGGGCATCAGAGTGACTTATCCTCTTCTTCTTTGAACAGATCTATCAATCCATGCTTGATGGAGTCCATAAAGTCCTTAAGGCTTTTCTTTTTCTGTACCGGAGGTACAGGAGTGTCTGACAGGTCTTTTTCTGATTCGATGATCACACCCGACTGTCCGGGGATATCCACGATAAACACGGGATCGGAGTGAAGCCTGTTATGACTGTTCTCATAGACGTTGTATCCTTTCAGGATGAGCCCGATACAGGTTGCATATACCGGCTTTGAGAGTTCCTCGATATGCCCTGTGGTGAGGTGTTCGTTAGGATAACCGATCCGAGCATTGAGTCCGGTGACATATTCAGTAAGCTGGATCAGATGCTTGAGTTGCGACCCGCCGCCGGTTAGTACAATACCGCCATTAAGGGTTCGCGTGTCGAGGCCCACTTGCTTCAGGTTATAACTCACGAACTCCAGGATCTCACGCATCCTATCCTGAATGATGCTTGCCAGGTTCTTGACACTGATTTCTTTCGACGGCATGCCCCGCAAACCCGGAATGGAAATAAAAGCATTTGCCTGAGCTTCATCAGCCAGGGCACTACCGAATTGGATCTTCATTCTTTCCGCCTGCGTCTTCAGTACCCCGAGTCCGTCCTTTATATCCTTGGTGATATTCTCCCCTCCAAAAGGAATGACAGCGGTCTGCTTAAGGATGCCCTCATAAAATACCGCGAGGTCGGTTGTTCCGCCACCGATATCGACGATCGCTACGCCTGCTTCCAGATCCTGCTCGCACATCACCGCGGCGGCAGATGCGAGTGGCTGCAGCATGAGGTCCCGGATCTTCAGGCCAGAACGTTCCACGCTGCGGTTGATATTCCGGATGGCATTCCTGTCTCCTGTGATGATATGGAAATTAGCGCCGATCTTCACGCCGCTATACCCGATCGGATTGGCTATATTCTGGAAATTATCCACCGTGAACTCCTGTGGGATCACGTCGATGATCTGGTCACTTGCAGGTACATAGGTTTTATACTGGTCCTTTATGAGCCTGTCGATCTCAGCCTGGCTGATTTCATCCTCATTCGAATGCCGGACGATATCACCCCTTGTCTGCAAGCTTTTGACGTGGTGGCCGGCGATGCCAACATACACCTCGTTGATCTCGAGGTTAGGGTTGGATGCCAGACAATTCTCCATGGCCTGCTGGATGGCCTTGGTCGTTTGATCGATATTCAGTACCATCCCGTTCTGAACCCCGACACTATTGGCTTTGCCGAAGCCGAGGATCTCGAGCTTTCCGAATTCGTTCTTCCGCCCTGCAATGGCTGCTATTTTAGTCGTTCCGATATCGAGTCCTACAATCACGGGCTGCCCGTTTTGATTGGCCGCATTTCTTTCGCTAACCGCCATGCTTTGTTCTTTGTCAATCATGATTTTCTGTTTACAAGGTTCTTAACTGGTTTACGGATGTGTTTTTCATCAATGATTCCTCGTGGCCGGAGTCATCACTGCTTTTGGTTTTAGCGGTGCATTTGAGTTGAATTTGTTTATTTCGGTTTTATGATTTTTCTCTTTTGCGGAGGATGCCTGACGTGCCGGAACAATCGTGGCCGCCGCATCCCTTTCCCTGTCAGTCGGATCACCAGGGTCGACAGATGCCACGTCATTTACGGGGACGGTGGTCATCGCCAAACCAGACAGGTTCGAATGGCTTTCTCGCTCAACATTCTTTCCGTAGGTTGACAGCCATGCGGTGTCAGCGGGTACGGCCACGATCTGCCCCTTGAAGCGAAGGTCCACTTCCGTATAGCTGCTCCATCCCGAAACAGACATGACCTGTACATAGAACAATGACAATTTCCTGAACTTCTCCCGTATATCCTGTCCATTCCCGATCAGGATCCGATGCTCCCCTATTTTCGGGATCAGGATGAATCCCTTTAACGGATCATATTCACACTGGTCGACCTGGGCCATCCAAAGACTATCTGTCTGCAGGAATCGCACAATTCCTAATATGTCAGACATCAGCAAGCTATCCCTTGAACCCATCTTCCCTTTCTTCAGGGGCAGGCTGGTGAAGACCGGGAGGCGAGGGGTATATGCCTGGCTTAAAGGGATACGATGCATATTGCTGTCGGTATAAAAAGACTCACCCTCGATGGTGAAGAGTCTTGCAACGGGATGTTTCTCCTGCACCTTCACCTGCAGCACATGTTTGCCATCAATATAGATCTCCGCGTTATTCACCCAGGGATCCTTTTCCAATCGCTTTTCCATCGCCTTGAGGTCCAGTTCATGGAGCGGACTTCCCTTGATGGCTGAAAGGCCACGCGTATCCAGCAATCGGGCAACGGCAGCCTGGGTGACATATCTTCCTCCACCGTCACCCCGGTAACTGATGTGCACACCCATACATTCTTTACGGTTACGGATCTTCATGGCCGCAACAAGCATGACGATGAGCGCCGTACCCAGCACGAGTACGCCTGTCACCATCAATCCCTTACGTATCCATTTCTTAACGCGCATCCTGTTTTTTTCTGAGTAAGTATGTTATGGGTTCTGCCAATTGGTCGATATCCCCTGCGCCCGCTGTCACCAAGACCTCCACCCGATTACTATCGAGCCAGTGAAGCACCGCTTCGAGGCTATCGAGATAGAAATGCTTCTCCTCCATTCTTGTTCCGATCAACCGGCTGTCGACACCCTCCATGGGTTCTTCACGGGCGGGATAGACCGGCAATAGCAACACTTCATCTGCCATGTCGAGGCTTTCAGCGAATTCCGCCGCAAAATCCCTTGTGCGGGAGAACAGATGTGGTTGAAAAACCA
>JBIKIB010000360.1:0-4092 GCA_044361845.1 Chitinophagaceae bacterium
ACTTCGCATACCGCATCCCTTTCGGCACCGTCGTGACCCGGAATCCCTTGTCCAACGCACTCCGTTTCAGCCTGGTATTCGATCTGGGCGGAAGCCCAAGTCAACCATCCGACACGTCAATCCGGGATCCGATCATTTCTTCAACGGCAGACGGAAGGCGATGTAACTGTCGCCTTTTTTCATGCCCAGCTTGGTACCGCCGACCGCGAGGGCGATGTACTGCACCCCTTCCACCTCGTAGGTGCTTGGCGTCGCGAAGCTCGACGTGGGCAGGATCGTCTCCCATAGCAGCTTGCCGGTCCGCTTGTCAAAGGCCCGGAAGGTGCTATCGCGGGTGGCGGCAATGAAGAACAGTCCGCCCTTGGTGACGATACCGCCTCCGTAGTTCTCGGTGCCGGTGACGGGAATGCCCTGCTTCGTCAGTTCCCGGAACTCCCCCAGCGGACGCTGCCAGACATGCTCGCCGTTGTTCAGGTTGATGGCCGTAAGCGTACCCCAGGGCGGGGTGATGGCCGGGTATCCGTTCTTGTCCAGGAACTTATCGTAGCCAACGAACTGGTAGGGAATGTCAAAGGATTCGACATCGCCCCCGGATTCCGCCTCCTGCTTTTCGGTACCCAGCATAAAATCGACCACTGCGGTCTTCTCATTGGCCGCCAGCTGGGGAAATCCGGGCATCATGCCCTTGCCACCCCGGATGATGGTTTCTATGAATGCCCGGTCGCGACGACGTTCGATACCGACCAGAGAAGGATATCCGCTGGGGACATTTCCGGAGCGATCTTCCCGGTGACAGCTGGCGCAGTTCTTCTGATACACCCGTTGCCCGAAGGACAGGGCTTGGTTTTTTTCGGGTTTGGCAGCGTCCTTGAGCTGCAGCACCCAGGCCATCTGGTTGGCATTGACATAGAGATAGCCGGTCTCCGGATCGAAAGAGGCGCCTCCCCATTCGCCACCGCCGTCAAAGCCCGGTAACATCAGTGTGCCCTGTTTTGATGGCGGTTCATAGGTCTTCGTACGATAAGCCCGGAAACGGGCGAGCAGTTCGTCATGATTCTCCGCCCATGGATTGATGTCCTGCTCGGTGAGTTTCGTCCTGGCGTAGGCCTTGGGCATGCGCGGGATGGGCTGCGTAGGCGACAGCGTTTCCCCCTCGACGCCGTCAACCGGCACTTTGACTTCATCGATCGGAAAGACGGGTGCTCCGGTCTCCCGGTCGAACACATAGACATAGCCCTGCTTGGTGATCTGAGCGACTGCATCGATCTCTTTCCCGTCGCGGCGGATGGTGACCAGGTTGGGTGGTGCGGGCAGGTCGCGGTCCCAGACATCATGATGCACGAACTGATAATGCCAGATGCGCTTGCCGGTATTGGCATCCAGCGCCAGCAGGCAGTTGGCGAAGAGGTTGTCGCCCTTTCGGTTTCCTCCGTAAAAATCGAAGGCGGCTGATCCGGTGGGCACGTACACGATCTCGCGTTTCCGGTCGATGCTCATCCCCGACCAGTTGTTGGCGCCTCCGACATCGGTGTTCAGATGATTGTCGGGCGCCCAGGTTTCGTATCCGAATTCTCCCGGGCGGGGCATGGTGCGAAACACCCATTTGAGCTTGCCGGTGACGATGTCGAAGCATTGGATATGACCGGGTGCGGCCCCGGCGGATTCCGACAGGTGCAGCGGCATGATGATGGATTGCTTGAAGACCGTGCCCGGCGTGGGAGAAGCTACAAAGCGGTCGCGTGCGGCGCTGCCCAGCCCTTCTCTGAGATCGACGCGTCCGCTGTCGCCAAAATCGGTGATCAGCGCTCCGTTGTCGGCATTCAGGGCATGCAGGAAACTTCCGGAGGTGAAGAGGATGCGCCGGTCCTCTCCGTCCTCCCAGTATACGACCCCCCGGCTCTTGTTGAACCACTGGGCATCGCCCGAACGTCGGAAACGCCAGATCTCGGTTCCCGTGGCGGCCTTTAGGGCGAAGACCTCCTGAGATGCCGTCGTGGCGTAAAGAATGCCGTTGACGATGATCGGATTGGTCTGCATCTGCCCGGAGGTATCGCCTGTGTGGTATTCCCAGGCCTTCTCCAGCTGCGTGACGTTCGATGTATCGATCTGGTCCAGGGGCATATAGTGATTTCGATCAGGACCGCCGTGGTATTCGCGCCATTCGATGTCGGAAGCGCAGGCTCCAAGGATAAAGGAGATGAGTAGAAGCAGTGACATGCGATTCATGTGGTAAGAGTTTGGAAGACTGACGTTTTAGAAATGTTGAGAAGATAGCAAAATCCCTCCAAACAAAGAATCATTGATGCGACGAGATTCCGGGCAGTCTAGATATGCGATGCAATCGATCTGGACCAGAAAGCCGTCTCGGCCCACCTGATCCACGCCGGAGCCGGTGCTGGAAGGTGCGAGTGGGGCTGATACTGCATGAAAACCTTAGCTCTTCATCATTAGGGACAGAGCCAATATGCTTTTAAACAACTCTGCTATTTTTTTTAACACTGCATGACCTGAATCGTTTGCGATTTCGAGGCGGTTTATTCAACCCTGTTTTTCTCTGCCAAACAGTATTTAGTGC
Source organism: Chitinophagaceae bacterium (assembly GCA_044361845.1). Lineage (GTDB taxonomy): Bacteria > Bacteroidota > Bacteroidia > Chitinophagales > Chitinophagaceae > Pollutibacter. The sequence goes on from JBIKIB010000360.1 coordinate 2,576, forward strand.
GGTAAATTTAACCCGGGAAAAACTATACTATTGATAATCAATGAAGTAAAAACGCACTAAATGATAAAGGGACAAGTCGGAAAAAAATGATGGGCGTGTCACCCAGAAAATTCAAGGAACAATGAATATGAAACGTTCCCACGATCGGATGTTTTAATCTGAATCGGAAACCTCGTAAGAGTCTGCCCGTGCATGCGTTAGAGGTGAAGCCGGCGAAAGAAATCCTCTTGCGACAATTCCATGATCTCTCCGGGTTGCAGATCGCCCAGACCGATATCCTCGATCGACAAGCGTATGAGGCGCTTGCATGTATGACCGATAGCCGTCATCATCTTTCGCACCTGGTGGAACTTCCCTTCCGTCATCTCGATCTCCAGCCAGCTATGAGGCACCCGCTCATGAATGACGTATCCTGAAGAAAACCGAATGCTTGGCTCTGGCACCATTTTCGCCGCGCAAGGCTTTGTGACGTACACGCCACCATCCTTCACCGGAATCTCGACTCCCTCCTCCAGTCTGCAGATGGATGCCGCCGTCACAACGCCCCTGACAAGCACCAGATATCGTCTCTTATGCGGCACTTTCCCCTGAAAAAGCAAACGGGTGATGGATTTATCCGTCGTCAGCAACAGCAAACCTTCAGACTGCTTGTCTAATCGCCCAATGGCATGTATACCTACCGGAAAATCGAAATCTATGTCACCCAGCAGCCTGATATCATGGCTGCTGACGAACTGCGACGCCATGTCATCCGGCTTGTTCAGCACAAAATATCGAAGTGTTCCCATCGTGGCATGTGGATGATCCATGTCCATAACAAAATATGAAACCAACCCCTTAACGTGCCTGCCAAACGCATATCATGCGTGGCCATGCCATATCCCGAAAGGTAGACCAGCCCCAATCACTGACGGAACAACACGCGAGATCAATTTATACAAAGAAAAACAAGTCTGCTCAGCAAACACTGATGACATCAAAAAAAAGGAATAGGTCAGGAACCGAAATCAGGAAGCCTTTCCACTTTCGCGTAGGGCATTTGTACCAGCTTTTCTATCCTGTGATAGGTCTCCAACCCCGTCACCGCAATGCTGTCGGCCAGGTTCACATCTAGATTCCCATCATCCATGACCAACCCTTCCCCGAGGCGTATATGCTTGATCCGTACGATCACGATCCGGGTATCATTGTAGGATACGGGGATGACCTCCACCAGCTCGAGCCCCATGCTTATCCTGGACTCCTGGACAAATGGTGCGGCAAATCCGTCAAGGTAAAAAGGTGTGAGATGACAGGCTTCGAATTCCGAGACATTCGCCGGAAATCTGGCAGAGGTGAAATGTGCTTTTTCCATGATGCCACTATGAACATGGTTGAAGGTGCAGACACCCGTCGCGGTGATATTCCGAAAACTATCTCCCGAAACGCCTACCGGACGTTGTACATACCCCAGCAGAGCAGGATCTGCGCCGAGGTGGAAGACGGAATTGAAAAGGGCGAGATTGGTATTTCCCTTC
>JBIKIB010000361.1:0-4078 GCA_044361845.1 Chitinophagaceae bacterium
ACGTACAGTTCCGCATCCCAGATGTAAAAGTGTCGAATATCCGGTCGAGCGGACAGACACTCAGCTTCGGCAAGATGGATGGAGACCTGAAAGAGCTTTCCATACAAAAAAGCGATATGCAGATCGGAGCCCCTTCCCCTGAACCCGCAACATTCACCCTGTCACACTTTTCCCTTAACCCGAACAAAACGAAGAATGGCAGGTCATGGATGTTCTGGTTAGACAGCCTTGCCATCCCCCGCATCAACACCGTCATGCACAACGGATCTCCGGATCATACCTCCTTCCTGAATGCTACTGCTTTTCGCATTGGTGGCATGGAACTCAGTTCCGAAAACACCAGCAGCTTACTGAGCATGACCGGCAACAACCCGGCCCTGTTCTTAGCCGCAAACCACATCAACTACCGCAACCCGAATCAAACCATCGACTTCACGACGGTCAATTTTCATCAGATAAACAAAAGGCTCACGGCAGAAAGCTTCAACATCAGGCCCCTGATGGGCAGAGATAGCTTCACGCGGTCGCTCACTTACCAGCAGCAATACCTGAAGGCAGGTTCCGGCAGGATCATCATGGATGGTCTCGATCTGGAAAAATACCTCCGGGACGACATCATACAGGCGGAAAAAGTGGACATCAAAGACCCTGTCCTCGACATTTTCAAAGACAGGACCCTGCCGGTTAAAAGCGGTACCATCAAACAACTCCCGACCGTACAGATCAAAAATATCAAACAAGCCATACGATTCGATACGGTCAGGCTGCATCAGGGCAGCATACGATACGAAGAGATCAATGACCTGACAGGTAAGCCCGGAAGGGTGGATTTCAGCAGAACAGAAGCAAGGCTGACAAATTTCAGGACGATGGATTTCAGTGATAACGACTCCCTGGACCTGACCATGCGCAGTGCCATGCTTGACACCGCTGAGATACGGCTGCGTTTCCGGGAATCCTATACTGATAGTCTGAATGGCTTTCTGATGTCGCTCCAGATCGGGCGATTCTCCCTGTCTGCGCTGAACAGTGTACTCGAACCCATCGCCTCTGCCAGGATCAGAAGCGGATATCTCGATACGTTGACCATGAAGGCCGTCGGCAGGGAATACACCGCATGGGGAAGGATGCAGATGTATTACAGTGACCTGAAAGTACAGTTCCTGAACAAGGAAGACTATGAAAAAAAGACAGCCTTCACCCGACTTGTGAATTTCGCTGCCAATGCCATCGTCAGAAAAGGAAATAGAAAGAAAACAGGCACCGTTTATACCGAAAGGAATCGGGCAAAAGGATTTGTGAACTACTGGATGCGCATAGCCCTGAGTGGCATGCTCACCAACGCCGGCATTCGCGGCACCAACAAACAGGAAAGGAAATACCACAAAGAAATTCGAAAAAGACAACTGCCGGAGATACCCGATTTCGAACTTGACTGAAATGGTCAGATTTCGAGTTCGGGAAGATTCGGTTTTTCCTTAACTTCGAATCTAATTAGTTGTTTAACTAACTAATTTCAACATTGTTCCTTTGGTTTTACCGGGTGATCTCAGTCATTGCCGGCATCATCATATTCAACAAAAGAAATCCAGATTCACATCATGAAACGTACGATCCGTAAAGTTGCAGTCCTGGGAAGCGGTGTCATGGGATCCCGCATAGCATGTCATTTTGCAGGGATCGGTCTGCAGGTACTGCTCCTCGATATGGTGCCAAAGGAGGCTACGGAGTCGAAGGACAAATCGGTGCGCAACAAACTCGTGAACGATGCCTTGCAGTTTGCGGTGAAAAGCAATCCGTCTCCGCTCTACACCAAGGATGCCGCAAAACGCATCACCACCGGGAATTTCGACGATGACATGACCGGCATCAAGGATGTGGACTGGATCATTGAGGTCGTTGTGGAAAGGCTGGACATCAAAAAGATCATCTTTGAGAAAGTGGAACAGTACCGCCGGCAGGGTACACTCATCACCTCAAATACCTCTGGCATCCCCATCCACCTGATGGCAGAAGGACGGAGCGATGATTTCAAATTGCATTTTTGCGGAACACATTTTTTCAATCCGCCACGCTACCTGCGCCTGTTGGAGATCATCCCCACGCCATATACCGACCCGGCAGTGGTTGAGTTCCTTATGCAGTATGGCGACCTCCACCTCGGAAAAACCACGGTACTCTGCAAAGACACTCCGGCCTTCATCGCCAATCGCATCGGTGTATTCGGGATCATGGCCATCTTCGGACTCGTCGATAGGATGAAACTCACGATAGATGAAGTGGACGCACTGACCGGTCCCATCATCGGTCGCCCGAAATCCGCAACCTTCCGCACGGCCGATGTGGTCGGCATCGACACGATGGTCAAAGTCGCCAACGGCGTATACGATAACTGCCCGACAGATGAGGCGCGTGCGCAGTTCGTGATACCCGCCTGGTTGAATAAAATGGTGGAGAACAACTGGCTAGGTGACAAGACCGGTCAGGGCTTTTTTAAAAAAACCAAAGGAGCTGACGGCAGTAAGGAGATCCTTACCCTTGACCTCGGCACGATGGAATACGGCCCGAGGAACAAGCCAAAATTCGCTACCCTCGAAGCCGCAAAACCGATCGATGACTTGAAAACCAGGCTCAAGGCGCTTTGCAGCGGCACAGATAAAGCCGGTGATTTCTACAGGCATTTTCATTATGGATTATTCTCCTATATCTCCCATCGTGTGCCGGAAATATCCGATGAACCCTACCGTGTGGATGATGCCATGATGGCCGGCTTCGGTTGGGAAATCGGCGCGTTCGAAAGTTGGGATGTGCTAGGATTACCCAAAACGATCGAACAGATGGAAAAAGCCGGCTACCCCGTAGCTGCCTGGGTGAAAGAAATGGTCGCAGCGGGTCATACGAGCTTTTATAAGGTGGAAGCCGGTAAACGCATTTGCTACTCACCCGCATCTGCCTCTTACGTGTCAACAATTGCACCCGGACAGGAACGGGCATTCATCGTCATGCGCAACTTTGAAGGACAAACCGTCTGGAAGAACAGCGCCGCACGTGCCTATCATCTCGGCGACGATGTACTCGGCCTTGAATGGTACACCAAAATGGGCAGTATCGGAGGGGAAGTTCTTGAAGGGATCCAAAAGACGATATCCCTCGCTGAGGAAAAATATAAAGGAGTTGTCATTGCCAATGAAGGGCCCAACTTCTCCGCAGGTGCAAACGTGGGGATGATCTTCATGTTGGCGATCGAACAGGAATACGACGAGCTGGATATGGCCATACGCATGTTCCAGCAGTCCATGATGCGCGCACGCTTTTCTTCGATCCCGGTCGTCGTTGCTCCGCATGCCCTCTCCCTGGGGGGTGCTTGCGAACTTAGCCTGCACGCCGACAAGGTTTGCGCAGCCGCTGAAACATATATCGGCCTCGTCGAAGTAGGTATCGGTGTCATTCCAGGCGGCGGAGGTACAAAAGAATTCGTACTCCGTGCAGCGGATGAAATGCACGAGGATGAACCTGAGACCATCACCCTGAAAAACCGGTTCTTATCCATCGCAACAGCTAAAGTCGCCACATCCGCGCATGAAGCCTATGGGCTCGGCATCTTACGCAAAGGGCAGGACACCGTGGTCTACAACCAGGGACGCCGGATCGGTGAAGCAAAAAAATCAGTGCTCGAACTTTTCGACAGCGGATATGTGATGCCCATACAACGCAAAGACATCAAAGTGCTTGGCCGCTCTGGACTCGGTGCTTTATATGCAGGCATCAACGGCATGGTACAGGCCGGATACGCTACCGGACACGACAGCGTGGTCGCAAAGAAACTCGCATATGTCATGTGCGGTGGCGACCTCAGTGAGCCGACACTGGTATCCGAACAATATCTCCTGGACCTCGAACGGGAAGCATTCCTGTCACTGTGTGGTGAAAAGAAAACCTTGGAAAGGATTCAGAGTGTACTGAAAAGTGGCAGACCTGTGCGAAATTGAGTGTCGCAGGCCATATCATCCCGCAGGGACGCGGCAGATATCATGAAAATATGAAACCCACCCTATGAACAAATCTTACAGGTTCATCC
>JBIKIB010000362.1:0-4064 GCA_044361845.1 Chitinophagaceae bacterium
GCAGGCGGAGATTGTTGATGATCAGCACACCCTTGGGTTTCAGAGAGCCAAGAATGGGTTGGGATAAGGTTCTCCACTCCTGTTCGGAATTGCCATGCAGATCACAGATCACCAGGTCGTATTCGCGTTGTGCGCGTTGCAAAAAGCGAATGGTATCATCCCGGACCACCCTGACATCCATACCCTCAAGGTTGCGGCTGGCCCCGCGATCCATATGGTCTACCGTGGTCAGCCTGCAACCCGTCCATGCGAGTCCGGCTGATGACCGGCCACGGGAAGTGCCTAGTTCCAGCACATTCCGTCCCTTGAATGCGGTTGCCTCGGTGAGGATTGCGGCAAGGCAGTGGTCAGTGATCGACCACCCGGGTATGCCCCATTGACCGGTACCGCCCAGCCATTGGAAACGCTCCCGGACCGATGGCTCATCTCGAGAGAAAATGACCCCTTCGTCGGTTAGTTTGTTGAAATGGGGGTTATTCATTCGAAAAGCATGGCCCAAATGGAATCCCCATACCGGGCCTCGATCTCCCTGCAGGCCATAGTCGATAGAGGCTTCGAAAGCACGGGCAAACGGGAACTCATACAACGGGATCGGAGTTGGATTCATTCGTTGGAAGGTAGCTGCGATCACTCCCTGCTCGCACATATCGCGCTGTCCGTGATGTCCATCCAGCAGCGGCTGCTGCTGAAAAACATCCTCCATATATGGCATGTACGAAATCTCCGGAGGGAGTGAGATAAGGCCCGAATAAAGCCTAAGCTGCAGGTCTACTGCCCCCACATAGCGTCCATACATGCGCTCCGGAAGTTCTCGGTCATCCTGCGTCACACGTAGTCCATCCTTCCCTTCCAGCCAGTCGGCATACCAGGATGGTTTGCCGGTGATCACCATGTCACCATCCAGGATCCATTCCGGTGCGCCAGGTCGTACCCGCTCCGGAAACCATTTCCACCAATATCCGAAATGTTCAGGTGCACAGCCGGCATGGGTAAGATAGCCGGCCAGGACCGGGTTGTCATCAGCATCTACCGGCCGCCATTCCACAGGTTGCACTGACCATTCCAGGATGCGCCGCACCCTGGTTGCATCGACCCCATAGGTACACAGGCAATAGTCAACATCGGTACCGAAAAGCCGGGTCGCCTGCCCGATGGCCGCACGTGTGACATCATCATCCAGACCATCACCTTTGATCCATCGGATGACGGGCCGGCTGCCCATGGAGAAACGTTGGTGCGATGAAAGGTCCCCCAGTGCTGCATCTTCCCTTGCCAACAACATGGACTGGGTGGTAAAGCCTTCAGCAACTGATGGTAGTGGATGGGAACCAGGAGCAGGCCGCCATCGGCGGAATAGTTTTGAAATCCAATGCATAGGGTGGTCTTAATAGGGCATATCCTGAAGCAACGCCAGAATGTAGCCTGGATATCTTTATGAAAAAGTTTTGTCTCTTCCTTTACAGCCTGTTACAAGTATACGGTCATATCCCCGAAAATGCAACCATCGAAGTGCCATCTACAGGAAGAAAAGGCATTTGCATTTGCACATGCAATGGCATCGATAACGACCGTAACTGAAAAATAAAATGATGAGCCGTTTTTCGGATCATTGACCATTTTAGATAAGTCCCAGCATTTTTTTGGTATGATCCAGCATAGATAAAATTAAAATTGTATTTATTTTTTTCATCTACTATGTAATGGACCTTTTCGCTCCGTAAATTTTTCCTGTGTATCAAAATGTTTATGAAGGCATGTGCCAATTTTTTTCAAAGAAGACATGATGACATTGCCCAATACCGGCTGGATTGCTATCGTCATAAATTGTTGATCATGCCCCTTTTTGCAGATGTCCTTCACGATCGAGAAGCTCACCAAATTCCGATTGTAAAGTGCACCATTTGGTTTGATCTAAAACCCATCCGTTTTCCAGGCAGGATCAATATACAGAGGAATCCATGTGCACGATCAATGACTTCCGACTTCCGGGTGTAGATATCGTCATCATCTAACATCGGTACTTTGTACTCGAGCTGTTGTTCCGCTTTATCAAGCAATACCATCCCCGAAGGATTGTCCCGGTGGGGTTACCCATGCGATCAGGCAATAGCATCATTGATTACTCATGGTGCAGTAGCTCATGGTGGTGTCGGGTAAGGCACCTTCGACAGGGATGTTTTAGGACACGATGATCGCCCGATTGTTTTTGTCATTTATGTGGACATTTTTACACCAATAAGATTTGAAAGGCTTCATTCATATTAACTCCGTCAGTACCATCCGCTGCAATCATTATTGCAGCATGTATCACTGCACGATCAGTGTTCCACCACCGACCATCTCAGCACCCTGCAGGCACCTGAATTGATAGGTTCCCCTCGGGAGTACAGCCTGTAAATCCAAACGATGGTCTGCTGTTCCACCCTCATGTTGCAACGCTTTGCTCATGACCATTGTCCCCTCTGCGCTGAATAGCTGCACGACATAGCTGCCCGAAGGGATCCCCTGCAGTCGAACCGTCAACGTTCTGCCTGTGAGTGGGTTCGGATATATACGAACAGCGTTCGCATCACCGCCGGTCTCAGATCCCACCGATGCATTCATCGCTACCCGCTCGTATACGATCCTGAAGCGATTTGCCTGCTCTCCGTCAGCATCTACGACGAACTCATCGATGGAGATATCACCATCCGTCATCAATGCCGTACGACGATTCAAGAGCCTGTCTTCGAGGTAGACCTTCACACCGTCCAATGGTTCCATGTTCTTGAATCGGATCGCGAATGTATAGCTGCCGGCCTTCATGTTCCATAGTGTCAACTCGATGGGTTTCTGCATATCCGTCATCGGCCTCGCATCCGCTATCAGCAGTGCATCCCTGTCGATGACCGCGAGATTCTCCTCCAGGTTCTCCAGCTTGACGGCATCCTCGCCATCAGCGGCTTCCATAGGGTATCCCTTTCCGTAAGTGACCATGATGCCATCCGCAAGGATATCATCTCCACCATCGCCCCGCTTCATCAGGTTCACGAATAATCGCGGCGTCCTGTCCACACCCAGCAGGATGTTGGGTGTAGATGCCGGAACGGCGATTTTATTCAATTCGCGGATCTTCATCGTGCCGCCCGCCGTCGTCAGCGGCAGCACGAAAAATCCATGACCCGACTGTATCGCCGTCAGTGGAGAAGCCTGACCCGGACTATGGAATTTCGCAGGCACTTCCACGTACTTGCCTCCACTGTATACCACCGCCTGGAAGTTCCCGCTCGTGCCGCTCGTCGCATCCCACATCCAGAACTGGCGCTTGATCACAGCGCTGTTCCCTGCGTTCATGTACATCGCATCGAAGTCCACCTGCGAAGCGTATGGATTTCCGATCAGCGTGTAGCCCTTCGTACCATCGACCGGTATGTTGATATCTCCCTGTCGCAGAGTACCTGTGGGGCGGAGGGTCGTGGCAGCGTTGGAGGTGCCAGTCGAATAGGCACTGTTGCGCGGTCCGCGTACGAATAGCAAGTAGGCCTTATTGCCGTTGAAAGCATTGGCCGTGATGGTGTTGCCCATTGCCGTCCAGACGCCCTGTCCGCTTCTTTGTGTGTAGGACATCACCGAGGTGCTGCTGTTGGCGATCGCGCTCCAGAAATCGAAACCCCGTGTGTTGGCCGTGGCGGCATTGCCCTGCTGCTGGCCTGTGATCAAGGTGCCCGTCGTGCCGCTCAATGCGTTCGTGCCGTTCCATGTCTGCCCGTTCTGCCATCCGTTGTTGATCGTCACATTGTCCAGCGGTGCCGTCAGCAGACGCCATCTTCTACCGGTATTGGGGATGTATCGCTCCACTGTGACGTTGGTGGAATTGCTCAATGTGCCGGTCACGATACCCAGCTGTGCCGTGCCCGTGGCATCGGACTGGAATATCACGGGGTGTCCGCCGAAGTCTGCAGTACCGGTGACCGTTAGTGTCTTTCCAGGATGCACCATCAGGCTGCCCGTGCCAGAAATGAGCATGCTTCCGGAGAGGGTGAAGTCCACGTCGAGTTTGGGTTGACCGTTGGTGATGGTGATGT
>JBIKIB010000363.1:0-4017 GCA_044361845.1 Chitinophagaceae bacterium
GCCATCCGTGACAAAATCCCGGGAACCCGCTTCGCCCTCACCGGCGCTTGCAGAATGCAAGCCGTCGTCCTAGATACACTCGAATGGGTCACTACCGCCCCCATTGGACAACTATCCTCATTTCTTGCAGCCAACGGATATCAACAAGTCGAATCCAATAATGATAGCTTCCAATTTCGCGGACCAGAAAATATACCTGTCACATTCCATCCTGCTACAAATGATACATTCGCAAAACGTTTGTTCGAGACCAGTTGCAGCAACGCATTCATGAAAGCATGGGGTCCTATCAAGAACGATCAGGGCACATACAAAGACGAAGAAGAAATCTTCCGGTCGGCAGGACTGCCATTCATCCCCGCATGCAGAAGAGAAGATGACTCCGTCATCACGCTGGCCAGAACAGGTATGCTCCAGGACACCATCAGCGTAAATGACATTAAAGGCATCATCCATTCGCACAGCACATGGAGTGACGGCAGCCAATCCATCACCGAGATGGCGAAAGCATGCATCGAAATGGGGATGGAGTACCTCGTCGTAAGCGACCATAGCCGTTCAGCAAGCTATGCCGGTGGACTGAGCATCGAAAAAATCCTGGAACAACATGCTGAAATAGACACTCTGAACACCGCATTCGCACCCTTTCACATCTTCAAAAGCATTGAATGCGATATCCTCGGAGATGGAAGGATGGACTACCCCGATGAAGTGCTCGCCACATTCGACCTCGTCATCGCTTCGATCCACTCAAACCTCAAGATGACGGAAGAAAAAGCCATGCAAAGACTGTTGATGGCCATTGAAAATCCATATACCACGATCCTCGGTCATATGACCGGAAGACTCTTACTGAGCCGTCCCGGATATCCGGTCGACCACCAGCGCATCATCGATGCCTGCGCAAAACACAATGTAGCCATAGAGATCAACGCACACCCCCGTAGACTCGATATAGACTGGTCCTGGATACCCGCAGCGATGGACAAAGGGGTAATGCTATCGATCGATCCGGACGCACACGCGGCCGAAGGATTCCGGGATATTCGCTATGGTGTCCTCGCCGCACAAAAAGGTGGACTCACAAAAGCATTCAACCTGAGCAGCATGACAAGAACAGAGATCGGGAAATATCTTGAGAACAGAAAGTCGGGGTTGATGCATCAAAAATAAATACAAATAAAAACCAAAACTTCAATGGCGTTGCCCAATACAAACCATCCCTACCGCCAAAAGACGATTCCTGCAAAGGGCAGATCCAACACTCGATGACCCGATGGTCCATGTGGATAAGCCCTCCACTCAGGTAGTCTCATAGGGCAGGCGGATATGAAACACCGTGCCCTCCCCGGCCTTCGTCTCGAACCATATCTGACCCCTCGCCTGCTCAACGATCCCCTTGCACATGGCCAGTCCAAGCCCTGTACCTGAAGTCTTTGTCGTGAAGTTGGGCGTGAAGATCCGCGACTGCATGGATGCAGGAATGCCCACCCCATTGTCTGAAATGCTGATGCGCACAACACCGTCTTCAAGCTCCTCCAATATCCGGATGATGCCCTGCCTGTCGTCGGGAATGGCCTCAATGGCATTCTGCAACAGATTGGTGAACAATCGATTCATTTGAGTCCTGTCAGCATTCACGATCACCACACCCTCCGGCCGGTGCCAGGATATCTCGACATTTTCATTCATGCTGTGCAATGACATCAACGAATCCAATACCTCATGGAGGTCAAAATGCTCATTGCTGAGGTTACCGATATTCGCGAACTCAGAGAATTCCGCAGCGATCTTCGAGAGATGTTCTATCTGCTCTATGAGTGTACCGGCCACTTTCATTGATAGGTCACGCACGTTGGTCGCATCGTTCCGGATGGCTTTCTGTAGGTACTGGATGCTGAGCTTCATGGGTGTCAAAGGGTTTTTGATCTCATGCGCCACCTGCCTCGCCATCTCCCGCCAGGCACCCTCACGCTCTGTCCGGGCAAGGGCCGTGGCACTATCCTCTAGCTTTCGAACCATGCGGTTGTACTGCTCCACCAACCCTCCGATCTCATCCTTCCTGTCCCAGCTGATCTCTTCGTTGTGCTTGCCAAGATTGACCTCCTGCATTTTTCTGCCGATCCAGGTGAATGAACGGGTGATGCGGTTCGTGATGATCACAGAGATCACCCCAGCCATCAAAAACACAAAGGTGTTCAGGTTTATCAGTGCCACCAAAAAACCTGAGATCTCCTGCTTCAACCCACGCGTAGATGCGAAATAAGGGATGTTGACATAGGCACTGAAAGCCTGATTCCGGGTGCGAAAAGGTTTGTAGATGCTCACATATTCCAGTTGTCCATAGCGCTCATGCTGCACGAACTGCACCATCCGGCGCCTGCTCATCTCATGGTATGCCTGGGGATCCATCTTCCGACTCAGGATTCCCTCATTATACACGAAGGGTTGAGATGATACCAACAGGTCGCCCTCCTTGTCATATAGGTTGATGTCCGCATTGTGGATCTCCGATATCTCGGTGATGATCTGCTCAAGTCGTTCCAGCTTGGCAGAATCCGTGAGGTTGAAAAACCCATTCCTACCCGTCCGGCCACCGATCCTGTCCTGCATTTCATCAGACATGAGCTGTATCGTCCTGCTGAGCATGTCGCGGTTATTCCGGTCATATCGATTGATGAAAAACACTATGGTGACAACCCCGACGACCAGAAAAGAGAAAATACTCAGAAAAATGATCGTCCCGTAGATCTGCTTCCGGATGCTCGTGTTACGGATCTCCTCTATGACGGCACCAGGCTCGTAGCCCGAACGGATGAGCAGACTAACGGTTTGAAAAAGCCCCACCAACAATAAGGATGCACAAAACAGATAGGCGAACAAGGTGATCGCCTCAAGGATGAAATTGCTCTTGCGGGTGACCACTACGACCTTCCCGCCTCCAGCCCTGTGCCAGAGCACTTCGTAGCCGTCCGACACCACATTCCTGAATTCATTCCTTGGCAGCTCGGATGCAGAAATACTTACCGGGAAAGGATAGTCGTTGCGGTTCATCTGAAGCTCCAGGCTGTCGTATACTGCGTATGCATATCCGGGCCAGTTGTCTATCGGCGTCTCCCTTGTCTTGCGGATAAGCTCAGGGTAAAGCGCCTCCTCCCTGAAGTTTCGGGGATTCGAGAGCATATAGAATACGGCGACAAGACTGTCGGATGAATCCCTTACAGCCCTTCTGAAGATATAGCTGAAGCTGGTGAAATCATTCTCGAAATATCGCATGCCCGGTACAGCCGTTTTCTTACCCTGCAGGGTGAAGATCGTATTCAGCGTGTCAAAGGTCATCTGATCGGAGGCTGACAATGGCCTACCAGAAGAATCGAACAGAAAAAGCCGCGTATCGAACTTATTGGTATACCCCCTGAAATTCGCATTGATGATGCTGTCCTTCAAACCAATAGAAAGCATAGGATCGCGGAATCGCAACAGGCTCGACAACAGGAAATCATTGCCGAGTCCATTAGCCGCGATGTTGACAAGATAATCATTCGAAGGGTCGGATTGGATGGCGAGCTTGATGGCAGCGGCTTTTCGAATGCCCAGCTCCCGGGTGCGGTTCTCCGTGAAGATGATCGCCGTGATGGAAGCAGAGAATAAGATCAGCCAGAATACCGTGGCATTCCCCGTGATCCGATGCTCTCCCCGCTGGGCAGATATCTTCAACAAAAAGAGATATCCCACCAGCCATAGCAACAAACCCATGCCAAACCCCACTAAGGGACTGTCGATGAACAGCGTGATCAATGCCAGTCCGATGAAGATCGTCAGCAGCAACTTGTTGAACATCGAAGTCTCCAGGACCCGGGAGAGATGACCGAAAAGGATGCGGCTGAGGATGTAATACCCCATGGAAATACAACCCATCACGAAAAAACCCACCACCGTGTATTTATCCAACCGAAAGAAATTCGTGACCTCGTAAGAGATGGCGGAATCCGAGACGAGGCTGCGGATCGTATCACC
>JBIKIB010000364.1:0-4011 GCA_044361845.1 Chitinophagaceae bacterium
TTAAGTGTGAAAATATAAATACCTCTCCACGAAACCTGACCCTGATACAAGTGATGACTAGTCACACCAATGCTCACTCCACCCGCTTCAAATCCAGATCCTGGAAATCAAAGCTGAAATCCGTCAATGGAGAGATCGCCTCCATCCTGAATCCGGAAGGCTTTCCGTTGCGGTCGCGGGTGAAGATCAGGAAGGCATCCGCATCCATCGAGCGGTCTGTCCAGCGCGCGACCAGTGTCTGCTCGTTGTATGGCAGCAGTTCGCCCCGCAGTCGTGGCGAGCGTTTCGAGGCGATCCAGGGCTTTCCGTTGTGCATGGATAGCACGATGTCGCCGAACCAGGCATCCCGGTAGGTCCCGAAGAAGGGACTGAAATCATATCCCTGTTTATATTTATTTTGCTGTGCTTCGATCTCTCCGGCGACTTTCCGGCGAACGGAGTCTGCCTCCCTGAAATCCTCCTGTTCGTATGCGCTGTAGGTCTTGACCCAGTCTTTGTCGCTGATCCCCAGGTATCCGTCTTTGATCGTATTGCTGATGGCGCTGAAGGCGGCGCCCGACTGCTGGTTGGTGAACACGATGATGCCCAGCGAGAGCTCGGGGATCAGGACGTGCTGGGTGACGATGCCCGCCAGTCCGCCGGTATGGGTGACCTGCTTGAAGCCTTTCACATCACTGAGGAACCAACCCAGTCCATAGGCCGAAAAATGGGTGTTGTAGGGTGCTCGGGTATTGGCCGGGATGATCGTCTGTGGCGACCACATTTCCTGGTGCATGGCTGCGCTGAACAGTAGTTGCCTGAGGCTGTCGCCGTATCTGCCGCCGTTGAGTTGCAGCAGGGTCCACCGGCTGAAATCGCTGATATTGCTCCAGATCCCGCCGGCTGCGTTGGCGGTTTCGCTCCATTCGATGTCAAGCACACGGAGTTTTCCGTCCACCGGGGCATGCGGGCGGATCATGTTGGATTTGTCCTTCAGTCTCTTAAGGGAGGCGGCCGATGCCCGGAACCCCAGCGGCTGCATGATCTGTTGTTCGATGAAATTTTCCCATGACATGCCGGATACTTTGGCGATGACTTCTCCGGCGACGATGTAGAGGTTGTTGTCGTAGTCGTATTTTGTCCGGAAGCCCGAGACCGGCTTGAGGTAACGGAGGTTGTGGATGATATCGGCGCGGGTGAAGTTGCTGCTGTCGGGCCACATCATAAGGTCGCCGGCGCCGAGGCCGAGGCCGCTGCGGTGGGTCACCAGGTCGCGGATGGTGAAGGCTTCCGTCACATAAGGGTCGTACATCCTGAAGCCCGGGATATGGTCGGTGACCTTATCGTCCCAGGTCATCTTACCATCATCCACCAGCATGCTGATGGCGGTAGTGGTGAAGGCCTTGGAATTGGAGGCGACACCGAAGAGCGTGTGTTCATCTACTTTTTGTCCCGTCGCTAGGTTGGCGATGCCATAGCCTTTGGCATGGATCAGTTTTCCGTCTTTGACGACCCCTACGGCGATGCCGGGCACGTTGAATAAATTCAGGCATCGTGTGGCGAGTGAGTCGATCTGTGCGGAGCTGAGGGGTTGTCCGGTGGCGGTGAGGGTGATGGCCGCCACGAGGCTGCTGAGGAGCAGACGGGTGATGATGGGTTTCATCAAAGTAAGATACGGAAAATGGGTGGTGGAGGGGGGCTAAGCCCACGAAATTTCTAGCTATGGTAGCTTCCAAAATATGGCGGAGCTCAGATCAAAGAAACCAATTTAAGCTGTCTAAGAAGGAGCAAAAAAACTGAAAACACCCGAGTATTATGTCAATTAGAATGACCCATTACGATGAGAGAATAGTCTTTTCTTTTTCGAATCCAGTGTAGTGCGTAAAAGAATACCGCAGGGTTGTTTCCTGCGGTATTCTTTATGGTGATCCTTCCGATCCTTGAAGCCTTGATGGTCAATGACGATATTCGGTATCCGTTGCGTTTGAGGTCTTTTCAGACTGATCATGAGATCGTAATACTATTGCATGTTCTATTGGTGATTCCGAGCTTGGCTGATTTTCTTTTTTCAGATCATTTTTTCCCCGGCTTGCACGTTCATGGCTGATCGTTACGTCACCGAAGTCGGAGCGGATCGTGACATTGGCCTCACCTTTTCCGGACATACCGGAAAACTTTTTGGTGAACTTCGGTCCTCGGTTTGATTGCGCATCATCTTTCGCGGCATCTTTGATGTTGAAGTTGCTTTTGTTCTTCAGCTCTCCGAAGTGCGTGGTGATGTCGAACCTGGCCTGTAGTTGCTCATCAGCCTCGATCTTCACGGCAGAGTAGGAGCACCGGAGGTCGATGTCCCGAAGGGATCTGTCAAGCCTGATGTTCAGGGCATCGCAGAAAGACATCGTCGCGGTCATGTTGCCACTGACTGATTTCAGGTCCACGGAAGAGAATTTCGCGGTTAGTTTTCCGCCGCGTATCGATTGGATGTCCAGCTTCCCGAATTCAATGGTCAGTGATGTGAGATTGCTGAGTTGTCCTGCCTTGATGGATCCAAAACGGCTTTCTATCTCCAGTGGTCCGTCGTGATCTGCCAACTGGATCGGCCCGAACTGGTTCTCCAGCTTCAGCGGCTGTGTCTTGGGCAAGTAGGCGATATAGTCTATTTTGATCTGCTGTGATTTTTGATTTTTCCCGCCTTCAATTCCTTTTTCGAAGATGGTTTTGACCTTCCAGTCACCGTCGGTATCGGTAGCGGATATCTGGATATTGTCAAGCATCGTCTGCGCCTTATCGGCGGTACTGGCGGTTGCCGTGATGGTAACATCCACCTTCACCTCCGGGCGGTCCCAGGTGACGATCCTCAGCTCTCCAAATCGGTTGTCAAGCGTGATCTTATCACTTGATGTGACGGGATGTGTCTTCGTCCATTTTTTTTGTTTTTCCAACTCCGGTTCAACAGCGAACGATCGGAGGGATAGTAGGATCAACAGCATGGTGGTGGCCTGAAATGTCATATTTTTTGTTTTTGATTTTTATGGGTTTGTTTCAAGATGCCGAGTTGTCTTTCGAGGAGAAGGAGCTGCATCTGCAAGTTGCGGCTCATGGCTTCGATCAATTGTACTTTGTTGGGGTTATCATCAAGTATATCGCGCAACGACTTGTAGCTGCTGTCAAGAACGTCCATATCCGTTTTGAATCTTTGATAGAGTTCGGGGTCGTCTTTTGCGAAAGTTTGGACCTCTGTTCGTTTGCGAGTGATATGGCTGCTGGTGCTGGCCAGGCTTGCTGCAAAGTCCGGATCGATCCGTATGATCGAGGTGTCCTGTTCTTCGGGTACATCCATGGGTTCGTTGCCGGTGGTTGTATTGACCTCGTATTTTTCTCCGTGCTCGTCCGGTATATCAGTGCCCGTCCCGAACCAGCGTGTCATGCCGATCGTTAGGCCTAGGAGCAGTATGGCTGCGGCACTCCATCTGAGGAGGTGGATGGTGTGGGTGATATTTGTCTTTTTCTTGAGGGGTAAACCCTTTTCAATCTGGTCCCATACATGCGATCCCGGCATGTCCTGATCGAATTCGTCGCGTTGTTCGCGGATGGATCTTTCCAATGCATCAGACATGTTGTCCTCCTTTTTGGATGATGTGCAGAAGTTTTTTTCTCGCCCTGGAATATTGAGTCCTCACGGTCACTTGTGAAACCTGCAATATCTGTGCTATCTCCTCGTGGTCGTATCCTTCCAGCAGGTGCAGGCAGATGACGGTGCGGTAGCCATCGGGGAGCTCTTGTATGGCGAGTCGTATCTCATTCATACGGTAACGCATAACCGAATCATCGGCCGGAGCATCCTCCTGTGTGCCGTCAACGAGCTCCTCATCGAGACCGGTCGTGGGGACGCGTTTTTTCTTCAGAAAATTGATCGAGCGGTTCACTGTGATGCGGCGCAGCCAGGTGCCGAAGGCTGCGCGTTCCCCGAAGCCGTTGAGGTGTGAGAAGGCCTCCGTGAATGCATCTTGCAGTACATCCTCCGCATCGGTC